>NZ_CAUPIY010000003.1:0-235711 GCF_963511525.1 uncultured Mobiluncus sp.
ACTAAATGACGCACAACCTAACTTTCGCGCTCAAATTGACATGAGGCACCACGCCACATCAAAAATAAAAGCTTTTGCGATGCTGTCCAAAGGATGCGACTAATTGCTACTAGGTGTAATCAGAATACGCTGGATGGACCTATTCCCACTCGGCAAATTCAGATATAGTAGGGTGTATTTGAGGTGATTTCGCAGGAAAAACTTTCGCAAATATGTTAATATTCCACCTGCTATTTTCGGCTGTAAAGTTTATTAGTATCAAAATAGTATCACAAAAGGCTGGGAAATACAACAGAATTATGTGGAGCTCTACATAATTCCGGCACGGACGGACGCTGTCAGGCACAGCGGATAACAGCCTTGCAAGAGGCGTTGTACCTGCGCTGGATATATTCTTGATAGGCTTTCTGGTCTGTCATGGAAATTCCCCCTCTCTGAATAATAGTGCGGGGCGGCAGCACTCCTTGCTGTCGCTCCTTGACTGCCTAACTGCGAAACCGGGCGGGGCTGTCAACGGTGGGCGAAGCCCGTTCATCTTGACCGCCCGCTGGCTCGGCTGGCTTTGCTATTTACCCGACAAACTTGAATTTATTGTAAGGTATCACGTTTTACCTTCTTAAGCCTTACTATCATTACCATAGGAATTTCTTTGTTGGTTTTGAAACATTCTTCATAAAATCCATCAATGACAAATCCAGCTCTAAAACAAAGGTTAAAAATATCTTGTATGGAACGATGATAATAAATCTGCTCTTTCGGTTGCCCTTCAATCGCTATATCATAGTAACTGTGCGGTGTCATATATTTTTCAGTCAACGTGACAAAACAAGGGTGTTGCGTTGCAAAGACAAAAATTCCGCTTTCCTGCAACAGTTCATAAACAGCCATAAGAAGTGGTTCAATATCCGTAATATCCATAATTGCCATATTAGAAACTGCTTTCGTAAAGGCTCGATTTCTTTTTAATTCTAATATACTTTTTCTATTGGTCGCATCCGCCACACAAAATTCAATTTGTTTTGCATATTGTGATTGCCGTCTTTTAGCCAATTCTATCATTTTTTTGCTGTAATCAAAAGCGACAACCGAAGCGCCTCTTTGTGCAAGATACGAAGAATAATTTCCATTGCCACACGCAATATCCAAAATATAATCCGCAGGATTAGGAGATAGAAGTTCCGTTACTTTGGGACGCACTACCTCTCTGTGAAATTCATTAGATTCGTCACCCATTGCATTATCCCAAAATTGTGCGTTCTCCTCCCAGATTTTTTTACTTTCCTCTGTTCCCATGTTCTCTCCCACTCCCAAAATTTGCTTTTTTGCTTCCATTAAATCTTCCTTACGATATTCCATTGTTACCCTCCATAACTTCTGATTGTTGCCGTCTTGACGATTATGTATCTTTACATTACCTTCTGAAACATATGGCGCACCTTGTCCAGGCGGTTGTTTGGACGGCGGGGCTGGATGACCGGCTGGCCGACAGCGGCCTGATACCCTTTTAGCTCTGTAAGGCATACGCTCTGCCCGTTGGTGTAAAAGGCCAGATCAGTACGGTATGCCTGTATACAGCGGGCGGGAATCTCGCCAGTAAAGACAACTTCATCCTTTTTTACCTGGGCCGTTTCGATGGTGGCACAGTATTTCGGTGCATTATGATAAGCCCTGGAAAGGTATTCCTGGGGCGCATAGAGGGTGAAGGAGAGATAAGGTTCCAGCAGCTGCGTCCCCGATTCCTTCAATGCCTGTTCCAATACAATCGGGGCCAATGAGCGGAAGTCCGCCGGCGTGCTGACTGGACTGTAATAAAGCCCGTATTCAAAGCAAATCTTACAGTCCGTTACGTTCCAGCCGAACAAGCCCTGCTCCAGCCCGTAACGGATACCATCCCTGACAGCGTTTTGAAAACTCTGGTTCAAGTATCCCAGCGAAACCCGGCTCTCGTATTGTACGCCGGAGCCAAGCGGGAGTGGTGTAACAGACAGTCCGATAGATGCCCAAAACGGGTTGGGCGGCACCTCGATATGGATGGTGTGGCTGGCTGCTTTGAGCGGCCGCTCCATATAAATGACGGTGGGTTCCTTTACCACTGTTTCAATCTTGTATTTTTCCGACAGCAAAGCGGAAACGACCTCCAACTGCACCCGGCCCAAAAAAGAAAGAATGATCTCATGGGTGATGGAATCCACTTCGCAGCGCAAAAGCGGGTCAGTATCCGCAAGTTGCGTAAGAGCGTCCAGCAGCCGTTCTCTTTGCGCTGCCGTTTTCGGCGCAATCGTCGTCCGCAGCATGGGGAGGGGGGCCTCGCGCCACCTTTTACGAGGGAGCCGGGTTTGATCCCCTAATACATCGTTTAACCTCACGCTGTCGCTGGGAAGGATAACAATTTCGCCCGGATAAGCGGTGTCTGTCCGAACAATTTCCCCTTTGGATGGAATACGCATCTCTGTGATTTTCAGCTTTTCTCTCCCGGCCAGGGCCACCGTATCCCGCAGGCGCAGCGTTCCGCTGTATAGCCGCAGATAGACACGCCGCTGGCCGCAATCGGTGTACTCAACCTTGAAAACGCTGCCGCATAGGGTGGCGCTCCCCTGTTCCCCAATCGGTTGGAACAGTCCTGTCACCGCATCCATCAACGGTTGAATGCCAAGGCCCTTTTTGGCGCTGCCATGATAGACCGGAAACAGGGAGGCTTCTTGAACCCGCCGCTGTTCCTCCCGCGCAAGTTTTTCCTGGCTGATTGGTTCTCCTGCGATATACTTTTCCAATAATGCATCGTTATTTTCGATGACCGCATCCCATGCTTCTATGTCGGTATTTTCCTCCAGGACTATTTCCGGGGACAGCGACACCGTCTGCTTGATGATAATATCGGCGGAGAGCTTATCCCGAACAGACTGAACCACGCTCTGCAAATCAACGCCAGCCTGGTCGATCTTGTTGATAAAGATAACGGTGGGAATGTTCATTTTCCGCAGGGCATGGAACAGAATACGGGTCTGGGCCTGCACGCCATCTTTCGCGGAGATCACCAAGATGGCCCCATCTAAAACAGCCAAAGAGCGGTACACCTCCGCCAAAAAATCCATGTGGCCGGGCGTATCCACAATGTTAACTTTACATCTGTGCCACTGGAAGGAAGTGACTGCCGCTTGAATGGTAATCCCACGCTGCCGCTCCAAAAACAAGGTGTCCGTCCTCGTTGTCCCTTTTTCGACGCTCCCTGGTTCTGAAATGGCTCCACTGGCATATAGCAGACTCTCCGTCAAGGTCGTCTTTCCAGCGTCTACATGGGCAAGAATCCCGATATTGATAATGTTCATGTCTATCCTCCATACAAGGCCCGAATGGGCGCAAAAATCCCCAGCGGCTAATACTTTTACCGCTGGGGATCATGACTTCGGACACACAGAAACATACACGACTTACATAAGCCGCGGTCCGTCACGATATTTACTAAAAAGGCAAAAGTATTCTTAAAATTGGGTACAAAAACCAAGCCCCTGCAAGGGGCAATCATTTTTGCGCCCATTATCAAATTTTATTTAAGAATACCTTGCCGCATATTTGATAGACTCCTCAAATCAGGATAATAGCAGTATATCATAGTACGCTCTAAAAAACAAGAAATCATTTTACCGATTCCACAAAGAGCAGTATGGACGGGCAAAAAAGCCTGTATTCATGCGGGTTTTCGCCGTTTCGAGCGTCATTCCCACTCGATGGTCCCCGGCGGCTTGGACGTGCAGTCCAGCACCACGCGGTTAATTTCGGGAACTTGGTTGGTGATTAGGTTAGAAATCCGCGCCACCAAGTCCCAATCCAAACGCGACCAGTCCGCGGTCATCGCGTCTTCTGAGGAAACCGGGCGCAACACAATCGGGTGCCCGTAGGTGCGCCCGTCACCCTGCACCCCCACCGAACGCACGTCGGCGAGCAACACCACGGGACACTGCCAAATCTCCGTGTCCAGCCCGGCCGCGCTCAGCTCCTTGCGCACAATCAAGTCCGCCGCCCGCAAAATCCGCAGGCGCTCCTCGTTGACCTCTCCGATAATACGAATGGCCAGGCCCGGACCGGGGAAGGGCTGGCGATTCACGATGACATCGGGCAGGCCCAACTGGCGCCCCAACTCGCGGACTTCGTCTTTGAACAGTTTGCGCAGCGGCTCGATGAGCTCGAACTTCAAATCCTCGGGCAATCCGCCCACATTGTGATGGGACTTGATATTAGCCGTGCCACTGCCACCGCCCGATTCCACCACGTCAGGATACAAAGTGCCTTGGACCAGGAACTTCACTTCCCCACCACTGGCGCCAACCTCAGCGACGACCTCGCGCTGAGCCGCTTCAAAAGACCGGATAAACTCGCGTCCGATAATCTTGCGTTTCTGTTCTGGCTCGCTCACTCCCGCCAGTGCCCCCAAGAAGCGGGCGGACTCGTCTACATATTTCACACGAATCCCCATGTTGGCGGCATAGTCTCGCTCCACCTGCTCACGCTCCCCCGCGCGCAGCAAACCGTGGTCCACAAAAATGCAGGTCAGCTGGTCGCCGATGGCCTTATGAACCAAAGCGGCCGCCACGGACGAATCCACCCCGCCAGACAAACCGCAGATGACCTGGGCATCGCCCACGCGCTGGCGAATCTCGGCAACCTGGGTGTCAATGATGGATTGCGGGGTCCACACCGGATCCAGGCCGACCACGTCATGCAAGAAATGTTCCAGAAGCCGCTGACCATAGGCGCTGTGCCGAACTTCGGGATGCCACTGCACTCCATACAGCCCTCGTTCAGGATTTTCAAAGGCTGCTACCTTTGTATCGTCCGTCGCTGCGGTAACTTGAAAATCGCTGGGGGCTGCCGAAACCGCGTCCCCGTGACTCATCCAAACTACCTGTTCAGAAGGCGTTCCTTCCAACAACTCGCCACCCGGAACCACTTCCAAGTTGGTGCGGCCGTACTCGGACGTTCCGGTCGGGCTAACCGTGCCCCCCAGGGCTTGTGCCATGACCTGAAACCCGTAGCAAATGCCCAATACCGGCACATTTGCCTGAAAGACGGCCGGGTCAAAAGACGGAGCCCCGGGCGCGTAAACGGAGGACGGTCCGCCTGAGAGAATGATGGCTGAAGGCTGTTTATCCAAAATTTCCCGAGCGGTCAGGTTATGTCCCACAATTTCCGAGTAAACTTTCGCCTCGCGAACCCGGCGAGCGATAAGTTGGGCATATTGCGCACCAAAATCGACAACTAATACGGGTCCTGCGGGTCTACCATGTTGCAAGTTTTCAGCCATGCATCAATCCTAAAACATTTCCCCATCATAAATTGACCCCCGAATTCTCAGACTTTATTCAGGGTTAATTCGTTGTTATTTCAACGATTTTTCCTAATGTCAGGCCATTAATTGTCGATACAATAATATGTAGGGTCAAAGGAAAGACCGACGACACAAGGGAAAGGAGACCCGCCATGAGTCAGGTACCAACATATTTCGAGGCTGATGTCCGGCTGGATCGGAACTCCCCGGTTCCGCTTTACCATCAGATTGCGCAGCCCATCGAAGAATTAATCCTTTCAGGGCAGCTTACCCCCGGTACGCGCTTGGAAGACGAACTGTCCATGGCGCGACGCCTCAACGTGTCCCGGCCCACTGCCCGCCGTGCCCTGCAGCAACTGGGTGACCATGGTCTGCTGGTGCGCCGCCGCGGTGTCGGCACTCAGGTGGCTCCGACGCGGGTACATCGTCCGAACACCCTCTCCACCATTTTTGACCAGATGAAGGCCGACGGTCACAAGCCCTCTACTGAAGTTTTGTCTTACGGCACGTCTCCGGCCAGCCCGGAAGTCAGCGCGAAACTCGAGGTAGCCCCCGGATCCAACGTGACCGCTATCCGCCGGCTGCGCCTGAACGACCGCCAGCCCGCCGGACTTATGTTTGACATGATTCGTTCCTCGATTGCTCCGGCAGCCACCGCTTTGGAACGCGATTCTTTCGAAACTGCCCTAGCCGAGCGCGGTGTCGTCGTGACAATGGCTCGTCAAGCGGTATCTGCCCGCAAGGCCAGCGCCCCGGAGGCTCAACTCCTGCGGATTCCCGCGGGTTCAACGGTGCTGAGCATCCAAAATGTCTCTTATGACGAATCCGGCAAGATTGCCGCTTATGGTGAATACCTGTTCCGCGCAGACCGCTTTGCTCTCAAGAACACGCTCTTTGCGCACTAACTCAATAACCCTTCTTTCTTCTTCACTGGGACAATTTCATACCGGGTCCCCAGACCCGACAGCGATGAGGCGTTCGTGGTTTCTCTCCTTTTCCACGGGCGCCTCATTAATTGTTCACAAGTTTTTTGCCGAACTTTTCCCTGGTACCTTGAGGTTTTCGAGGGCTCAAGACCGAAAATTTCGCTTCGGGACCTTAGTCCCAACTTTACCAACCCCAAACCCTGTATTAAGATATTTTTTAACTTGCCGGCGGGGCTGACGAATCCCCCTGATTTCATTAGAGGAGCTAGGCATGAGCAACTTCAAAACCTCATTTCTGGACAATCTTTCCAACAAAGCGGCAGCAAACCGGAAACGGATTGTGCTGCCAGAATCTGACGATGAGCGCATCTTAAAAGCAGCCGCGCACATCCTCCAGAAGGGTGTCGCTGACTTGGTTCTGCTGGGAGAACAGGACACCATCAAGGCTCAAGCTGCCGCGCTCGGTCTGGACCTTTCCGCGGCCGAAATCGTTTCCCTCGATGATGCCGAAAAGCTGGCTCGCTACACCGCCAAGCTGGTGGAACTGCGCGCGCACAAGGGCATGGACGAAGCCAAAGCGAAGGAAACTCTGAAAGATATTTCTTTCTTTGGCACCATGATGATTGTCTGCGGCGATGCCGATGGCATGGTCTCCGGAGCGGCTCACACCACCGCCCACACCATCCGGCCCGCGCTGCAAGTCATCAAGACTCAGCCGGGCGTGAAACTGGTTTCAGGAGCTTTCCTCATGGTTTTCGATGACCACTTTGACGTGTATTCGGATTGTGCGGTCACGATTTCCCCGGATGCTGGGCAGCTAGCGGACATCGCGGTCGTTTCAGCCAAGACCGCGGCTCAGTTTGGTCTGGAACCGAAAGTTGCCATGCTGTCCTATTCCACGATTGACTCCGGCTCGGGTCCGCTGGTTGACCTGGTAAAGGAAGCCACCGCAAAAGCCCAGGCAGCCGCCCCCGAGGTAGCTATCGATGGTCCGCTCCAGTTCGATGCCGCGGTAGTCGAATCCGTGGCTGCCAAGAAAGCTCCGCATTCCCCCGTGGCCGGACAAGCAAACACGTTCATCTTCCCTGACCTGAATGCCGGAAACATCACCTACAAAGCGGTGCAGCGCACCAGCGGTGCGCTGGCCGTGGGTCCGATTCTGCAAGGGCTAAATGCCCCGGTCAACGACTTGTCGCGCGGAGCCACCGTGGACGACATCATCAACACCATCGTCATTACTGCTATCCAATCCCAGGGATAGGCGACCAAAGGGTGTAGCCCCGCGGCCGCCCTTGTGAAAAAAGTAAAGGAACAAAACTATGCGCCACCAAACTATTTTTGTAATTAACTCCGGCTCTTCCTCACTGAAGTACCAGCTAATCGAACCCGTCAGCGGCGACATCCTGGCCAAAGGTATAGCGGAACGCATCGGCACCGATCGGGGGGAAGTCACCCACGAAGTCCACGCGGAAAAGTTCAGCGAGACACTCCCCCTTCCAACCCACAAGGAAGCCCTGACACGGATTATCGAGATGTTCGCGACCCACGGACCTGACTTACAGCACGTGGATTTATCCGGTTTTGGTCACCGTATCGTCCAGGGTGGCTGGCATTTCAAGGGACCGGCCATCGTGAATGACGATGTTCGCGCCAAGATTGAGGAACTGTGCGACTTGGCGCCGCTGCACAACCCCGCGCACCTCATTGGCATCGACACCGCTATGGAGCTGTGGCCCGACCTGCCTCACATCGCCGTTTTTGATACCGCCTACTTTGCCGGCCTGCCCGAAAAAGCCCGTAGCTACGCCCTCAATAAGCAGGTCGCGCATGACTACCACATCCGCCGCTACGGTGCCCACGGGACTTCTCACGAATTCGTAGCCAACAAGGTCTGCGACTACCTGGGCGATGACACCGTGAAACAAATTACCCTGCATCTGGGAAATGGCGCGTCCGCCTGCGCGGAACTTGGCCGGCTACCGATGGACACCTCGATGGGGTTGACTCCCCTGGAAGGCTTGGTCATGGGTACCCGTACCGGCGACATCGACCCGGCGGTGGTGTTCCACCTGCTACGAAAAGGAATGAGCGTAGAGGACATCGACACCCTATTCAACAAGCAATCCGGCATGAAAGGCATGTGCGGCGACAACGATATGCGTGACGTGTGGAAACGCCGTGACGAGGGCGACTCCGACGCTCTACTGGCCCTCCAGACTTATCAGCAGCGCTTGCTGAAGTACATTGGCGCCTACACTTTTGAGCTGGGCGGCTTGGACGTGCTGACTTTCACCGCCGGCATCGGTGAAAACGATGTACGCACCCGGCGGCGCTTGTGCGAAAAACTCGAGTTCATCGGGGTCAAGATTGACCGCGAACGCAACGATAACCGCGACCGTTCCAAGGCTATCTGGCGTATCTCCAGCGATGATTCAAAAGTGCTGGTGCTGGTCGTCCCCACCAACGAGGAGTTGGCGATTGCCCGTCAAGTCGTACGTCTGATTTAACTTCTATTCTCAAAAACCTTTCTGGCGTGGGCCCCGGATACGTCTGGGGCCCACGTTTTTACGCCGAGCTGAGCTTCGGCCGGTCGACCAGCCAACGACCCGAAAGTACCCCCGTTTTAGTTAAAATCGCTTAACTGTCAATATACTGAATAGCATGAGTGAGGTAGCTAAGGTCGATAAGGAGCGCTCGGCTCTCAGTGAACAGTTGGTTTACGAGTTTCACCGTCTGGTGTTTTCCGCCAACAATTTGATTGCCAATATCTCAGCCGACTTGGGAATGCACGGCAAGGACGGCGACGGACTGCTGCTGATTTGGCGTTCCGAGATTGCCGGAAATCCCCTATCCCCCTCAGAACTCGCCGATGGCCTGCACATCACCCGCGCCGCCGCGAGTTACTTGGTCGATCGCTTGGTGAACCTGGGATACGTCAGTCGGCAAACTGACCCGGAGGATCGCCGCCGGGCCGTGCTGCGCATCGCAGAATCCGGAGATATGCTGGGGCACAATTTTGTCGGTTCCGTAAACGAGGACCTGCATGGCGTTTTTGCCAACCGCTCCAATGAGGAAATTAAGCAGTTCTCGGAAATGCTGGCGGAGTTCATCGACCAGATAGACGCTTCTCACCACACAAAATCCTCACCATCGGATTCGCCAAATCCGCTAAAACCCCAGGGAAACCGGCCTTCATCGGCAAAATAATCGCTGCGGTCACAAAATTTGATTAAGTTTCTTAACTATCAATATAATTAATTTCATGACAGTGACTCATACCCTTGACGATTCCGAAACTGAGGTGCCAAACGGCGAGCCGGAATCGCAAAATAACAACGAAAAACCCACTGGTTTGGCTTCTCTTGAACACACAGTGCCGGAACGCTGGGGGTTGATTCTGGCGCTGTACCTGGCAGGAATTTTCATGGGTGCCTTGGACATGGGCATCGTGAATCCGGCTCGTACCGTCATTCAAAACAGTTTGGGGGTCAATGACCAAGCAGGTGTCTGGGTCTTTACAATCTATACTCTGGCCTACGCCATCGCTATCCCCGTTATCGGCAAACTGGCAGACGTATTGGGGCGCAAGCCGATATATGTGCTGGCTATCGCCCTGTTCGGGATTGGTTCACTAGGGTGCGGACTCGCCCAAGACTTTCAATCTTTCGGTCTGTTGTTGGCCTCCCGCGTGGTGCAAGCCGTGGGCGGCGGCGGCATGATGCCGGTCGCCACCGCCGCTGCCGGGACCATTGCTCCTCCAGCAAAGCGCGGTATGGCTCTCGGTCTGGTCGGCATGGTCTACGGCGTTGCCTCGGTTATCGGCGGTTCGGCTGGCTCGCTCATCATGGACATCGCCGGAACCGAGAACTGGCAGTGGATCTTTTACATCAACGTGCCGATTGCTCTGGCAGTGGTAGTCCTAGGAGGGCTCCTCTTAGATCGTGATCGTACCGAAGCCGGCCGCCGTTTGGACATTCCCGGCACCGTCTTAATCGTTGTCGCCATCACTGCCCTCTTGTGGATGTTCCAACATCTGGATTTCACGGATATCAGCGGTTCTTTCCAAGATTCCAACGTCCGGGTTTCCCTGCTGATTTTTGCGATTGCGGGGGTAGTTTTCTGGGTTACCGAGCACCGCGTCCACGACCCCTTAATCAACTTTGACTATTTCATGAACGTTCCTGTCGGGGTGACTTTGTTGCTTGGCATGGTGGCCGGCACCCTGATGATGACCGTGATGTTCATCCCGCAGTTCGCCGAGAACTCCATGCGCCTACCTACGGGCGATGGAGGCTATCCCACCATCATCATCGGGGTGGCTTCTGGCCTCGCAGCGCCAATATCCGGGCGGCTCACGGATAAGCTCGGCCCTCGCTTCGTGCTGGGCCTCGGGGTCATTATCTGCGCTCTCTCTGGCCTGCTGCTGATTTTCTGGACTTCCCCGTATCCTGGTTTTCTCTCCACCAGCCTGTCCATCTTTGTGATGGGTTTCGGTCTGGGATTCCTGATGGGCGCACCCCTGACCTACCTGATTTTGCACCTGGTGCCCAGCCGTGACGCGAACACCGGTCAAGCAACTCTGTCTTTGACGCGTTCTCTGGCGACTACCCTGGCTCCGGCGATCATGGTGGGACTGCTCGCCACCGCTATGGGCGGCCTGTCCGAGAAGGTCATGGAAGTCATGCCGAAACCAGATATGTCCGCCATGTCCTCCGCGATGCCTGCAGCTCCCGGCGGAATGTCGACTACCGGTGGTCAAGAATCGGGCATGGCCCAAATAACGCCCGGGAACAGCGGCGACGGTGCACAGCCGTCTACCCCACCCCAGGACACAATTGACCCCGGATTTTCCATGGTGAATGTGCCTGACCGGTTGATGAATCGCCTCAAGAGCGCGGATGTTACCAACATTGTGGCACGGTCCAAGGATCTGGCGAACTACACGTTCGACGAGCAAGGCAACACCATGAAGGCACAGATGGGTTTCGTTCCGCCAGCTTTAGAGCAAGCTCGCCAGGATTACCTTCAGAACATCGATGCGCACGCGGACACTATCGAATCAACGTTCCAGCTGGAGCTCAATAAGGGATTTATCCGCTTATTCTGGTTCTATACCCTCGTGTCGCTGTTCGGTGTGCTGTTGCTGTTTGGGGTTCCCTCTAAGAAAACTCTCGACGCACACATTATGAAAACTGCGCAATCCACGGCACAGAACTCAATCTAGGAAAAATGAAACTACCGGGCGCCCCGAATGTACGGAGCGCCCGGTGTTTTACCCGTAATCCTCACGAAATCAGGCTCAAAGCCACTAATACAACTCAAGCGCTGGCGGTGCCCCAATTGCGTCCAGCCGTGCCGCCAAGGTTTCCTTCGCATCGCCTTGGAAAATCAGCACCCGATCCGGTTCAGCCTCAGCCCGGGCATACAGCGGATTTTCCACCCCGGCATAGCCCGGTTTCAAGTCGAAGTTAAAGATGGCCACGTGGGCGCAGTCTCCCACGTTCAGCACGGGCATCCCGTAAATCGGGGTGCCTTCCGCGGTGTTGGCAGCCGGGTTCATCACGTCGTTGGCACCGATGACCACCGTCAAATCCGCGGTCGCGAAGTCATCGTTGATGTCTTTCATTTCCCGCAGTTTTTCGTAGTCCACGTCAATTTCGGCCAATAGCACGTTCATGTGCCCCGGCATCCGGCCTGCCACCGGGTGAATCGCGAAGTCTACCGTCTTTCCGGCCTTTTCCAGGTAGTCCAACAGGCGCTTGACCTGGGCTTGGGCTTGAGACAAGGCCATGCCGTAGCCGGGCACCAAGATGACGCGCTGGGCATTTTCTACCCAGTTGGTGAAAGTGGTTTCCGGATCCGCGGCAGGTACTGCGGGTGTCGGTTGTTTGTCAGAAGCGGTGTCGCCGGTGTCGGTCTCGCCTGCACAAGCCGAGTCGTCTGGTTTTTCCGATTCGGTTTCAGTTGGCGTTGCGGTGGCGGTGCTGACGGATGTCTTGCCCAGCAAAATATCCATGAGATGGCGGTTCATCGCCCGGCACATGATTTGGGTCAACAACAGACCGGAAGCCCCGACGATAGCCCCGATAGCCACCAACAGCAGGTCGGAGATGGCCAGGCCGGCGATGGCTCCCGCGACCCCGGACAGGGAGTTCAACAGGGAAATCGTGATGGGCATATCGGCTCCGCCCACCCGCACCGCAAGCAGGTAACCAAACAGGTTGGCGGCCACAATCTGGACGATGAGCAACACCGTTTGCGCCACACCCGGACTGCTGAACGGTGGAAAAACGTAAGCTAGGGCGGCACCCAGACTGACCACTAGGCTCAGACCCACCCACACGGAGTGTGCGGGAAGCACCTTCGGGTGCTGATCCAGAATCTGGTGCAACTTCCCTGCTGCAATGAGGGAACCAAAGAAGGTCGCACCACCAACAGCGACCGCTAAACCGGCCGTGAACTGGGCAAAAGCGTTGTTATCAGCGTGTCCGGTCAAGGCCAGCGCCCCGGCAAGCATCGAAGCCATGCCACCCAATCCGTTGAGCAGAGCCACGGTTTGCGGCATCCGAATCATCTTAGTTTTTCGCCAGATAATGATTCCGAATAATGCTCCGACCAGCATCGCAGCATAGAGTTCGACCGCGCTGAGAATCCCGAAGTTCCACAGTGTCGCCACGATAGCCAGAGCCATCGCCAACGCGCCCAGAAGGTTGCCGCGTACCGCCGTCTGCACCTTGGAGAGCATATTTAATCCCACCAGCACCAGTATCACCAGCACTACCGAGATGGCATAGTAGAGCAGACTGTTCGGACCTTGTGCCCCCACCAGATTCAAGCTGTTATCCATGACTACTCCCCCTCTCCAGGCTGAGCACTCCCACCGGCGACGGGCTTGCGCTTCTTATCGAACATCCGCAGCATCCGGTCAGTAACCCCAAAACCGCCGACAATGTTCACCATCGCCAGCGCAACTGCCAGCAAGCCCAGCGCTTTTGACCCCAGACTCACCGCCAATGCGGCAGCAGTCAGACAGCCCAGCACGGTCACGCCGGAAAAAGCGTTCATCCCGCTCATCAGCGGGGTGTGTAAAAGGCTGGGAACATGGCTGATGATTTTATAGCCGACCAGGGTAAACACCACCAGCACGACCAATAACACGCCTTGGAAGGGAGTCATCGATTTTCTCCTTGGGTTACGGTTTTGTCAGGGATTTCATAATAAATTTAGCTGAGCAGGGCGGTGACGCCGCCCCGAGGCACCGATTAGGGCGACCTCACCGTTGACCGGCCGGCCGCCCTAATCGTCACAATCTCGGGTCTTTAGGCCAGACCCATCGCCTCGCGCGCACCGACGTGGACAATTTCGCCGTCGATAGTCGTGAGGGTCTTGGCGATAATCTCATCGCTGCGATCCAGGACGATTTGGCCGTCCTTCACCAGGAAGTCCACAAAGTTGGCAATGTTCTTTGCGAACATGAAAGTCGAGCTCTTCGGCAGCATACCGGGGATGTTCTTAATCCCCACCAAGGTGACGTGGTGCTTGACTTCTACCTTGCCCGGAGGCGTGATTTCGCAGTTGCCGCCCTGGTCAATGGAAATATCCACGATGACCGAACCGGGCTTCATGGATTTCACCATGTCCTCGGTAATGAGCCGCGGCGCCAAATGGCCCGGCACCAGCGCCGAGGCAAAGATGATGTCCATGTCGGGAATCACCTTAGCCAAAGCGGCCCGCTCTTTGACCAACTCATCTTCCGGCAGAGCCTGGGCGTAACCACCTTCACCGATAGCCTTCTCGGGGTCTACCCCAAGTTCAACCGGCTTAGCACCCAGGGAAGTGGCCTGTTCGGAGGCCATCGGGCGGATATCGGCGGCGTGCACCACCGCACCCAGACGCTTCGCGGTAGCTAGAGCCTGCAAGCCACCCACGCCAACGCCGACAACCAGCACCTTCAGCGGGTCAATCCGCCCGATAGCGCTGTGAATCAGCGGCATGAAGGACGGCTGGTAGTTCGCCGCCAAGAGGATACCTTTGTACCCGGCGCAGGTACTCATCGAGGTCAAGGCATCCAAGTTCTGCGCCCGGGAAATACGCGGCACACCGTCCAGAGTCAGCGAAATGACGCCCTGCGCCGCCATCTCTTTGACCATCTCGTGGTTGGGCGGAGCAGCCGGGTGAATAAAGGTAATCAAGTATTGACCTTTATGCATCATGGAGATTTCAGAGCGGCCCTTCGCCTCGTTATACAGCGGTTCCTTGACTTTCAAAATCAGATCCGCCCGCTGGTAGACTTCCTCTGGGTCGTCGACCATCTCAGCTCCCGCCGAGACGTATTCCGGGTCGTGGAAGAAAGAACCTTCCCCAGCACCTTTTTCGACCAGTACGGTCAAGCCTTTGCCGACCATATCCGCCACCGTTTCCGGGGTAGCAGCCACGCGGTCTTCACCGCTCATAATTTCCTTGGGTACACCAATAATCATCGTAAAAAAACCCTCCGCGAATACTTCGTTGTACGCACAGCTCATGGGTTCATGAGTTGGACGATAAATAGTGTATCGCATGGAAGTTGTTTTTATATGTGTATTTAGTCCCAGATTTCATCCTGAAGTGCATTCACGTGTTGGGTGCATTTTTTTTCGCTGTATTCCCCTGACAAAACAGTTACCACCTGCACATATAGTGCGGGCACCCCGAAGAATAACTCCCCTCGAGGCGCCCGCCCTAGAAAACCGATGACGACTACTTCTTTGGCGGCACCTTCAAGGTGAGCACCACCTTGTCCAAGCCTTCGAAGAAATTGTTGCCCTTGTCGTCCACCACGATGAAAGCCGGGAAGTCCTCGACTTCAATCTTCCACACGGCTTCCATGCCCAGCTCGGGGTACTCCAGAACCTCGACCTTCTTGATGGAGTGCGCAGCCAGCTCCGCGGCGGGACCGCCGATAGAACCAAGGTAAAAGCCGCCGTGCTTGCGGCAGGCGTCAGTGACAGTCTGGCCGCGATTACCCTTGGCCAGCATAATCATCGAGCCGCCATGGGCTTGGAACAGGTCCACATAGGGGTCCATACGCGAAGCCGTGGTTGGCCCGAAGGACCCGGAGGGCATTCCCTCGGGAGTTTTCGCCGGACCCGCGTAGTACACCGGGTGGTCTTTGAAGTATTGGGGCAGTTCGCCCTCCTTTTCCAGACGGTCGCGGAGCTTCGCGTGGGCAATGTCACGAGCCACGATGAGGGTTCCGGTCAGGGAAAGTCGCGTCTTGATGGGGTACTTGGTGAGTTCGGCGAGGACGTCCTTCATCGGGCGGTTCAAGTCAATCTTCACCGCTTCGTCCCCGCCAAGTTCCGCCTCGCTGGGGTCGGGCATGAAACGTCCCGGATCAGTGTCCAGAGCTTCGATAAACACCCCGTCCTTGTTGATCTTTGCCACACACTGCCGGTCGGCGCTGCATGACACCGCGATGGCCACCGGCAGGGAGGCACCGTGACGCGGCAGGCGCACCACCCGCACGTCGTGGCAGAAATACTTGCCGCCGAACTGGGCGCCGATGCCCATGTGCCGAGTCAGCTCCAGGACTTCCGCTTCCATCTCGAGGTCGCGGAACCCCTGCGCCTGTTCGCCGCCGTGAGTGGGCAGGCCATCCAGGTAGTGCGCCGAAGCGTACTTCGCGGTCTTGAGCGTGTATTCCGCTGAAGTGCCGCCGATGACGATCGCCAAGTGGTAGGGCGGGCAGGCGGCCGTGCCGAGGGACCGAATCTTTTCCTCCAGGAACTGCATCATGTGTTCAGGGTCAAGAATCGCCTTGGTCATCTGGTAGAGGTAGGACTTGTTGGCCGAACCGCCCCCCTTGGCCATAAACAGGAAACGGTACTCCGCTTCGTGTCCCGGAGTGGTCTCTGCATACAGCTCCACCTGCGCCGGGAGGTTACAGCCGGTGTTCTTTTCCTCATACATGGACAGGGGGCTGTTTTGGGAATAACGCAGGTTCAGTTTCGTATAAGCGTTGTAAACCCCGCGGGACAGCGCTGCTTCGTCCGGGCCGGGAGTCAACACGTGCTGACCGCGCTCACCTTTGATAATGGCGGTGCCCGTGTCCTGGCACATGGGCAGAACCCCCGCCGCCGCGATGTTCGCGTTACGCAACAGATCCATCGCCACGAACTTGTCGTTGCCCGATGCCTCGGGGTCGTCCAGAATCTTGCGCAGCTGCTGCAGGTGAGCCGTGCGCAGGTAGTGCGAAATGTCGTGGAACGCGGTCTCGGCCAGCAGTGTCAGCGCCTCCGGTTCGACCTTCAGGAATATCGTCCCGTCCGGCCCCTCGACCTCGCTTACTCCCTCGGATGTCAGCTTGCGGTATGTATAAGTGTCCTCGCCGTGCGGCAGGATGTCAGCATAAAAGAAATCGGCCACTTTTGCCCCTTTGCTCTGGTGTTTTTGTGCGATTTGATTCTAACGCCCCGGCTCCATCGCCCTCTGCGTCGGGCTTTAAACCGGAGAATTCCAGCTCATCAGGCCTCAGAACTATGTTTTGATTTTCGCAAGTCTGACTAAAGAAAAAACGTTGCCTCCCTCGGCCTCGGAATTACTTGAGCCTCTACTTCGTTCCGGCTCAGTACTTCACTCGTCCTGCGTCGCTTTCCCCGGGTTACGTTTTCGACGATTCGGTACGTTCCCCAACCACGACAAGATTTGCGGAATTACGAACAGTCAGCAATTATGCCAGTTTTACAACAAATAAAATCATTTTTTTGCCACAAATCCTGTGATAAAACTCGATTTAATTGCCAAATTAATGGCTTTCAACGCACCCAAGCAAAGAGCCCGTTCCCTGGGTGTGTTCGTGAAACGCTACGATTTGCCCCTCGGCGTGCGCGTCTCACCTGCCGAATTCGAGCACGGCGAAAGCACCCTCAACTTGCCGCTTTACGGACTGTCTCGCCTTGGTTCTGCACTCAACTAACCCGTTCAATAGTCAGGGTCGCAATCCTTTCAGATTGCCACCCGCGCTAAAATCGAACCATGACGGAATTATTTGCGGATTGGCGCCGGCCCACTTTTATAACCTCGGTGAACCCGGGGGCCCTGGGCTATGACCGGCTCATCCGCGATATGCACCCCCGAGTCGAACTGGTCGAGATTCGTTTGGATGGGGCGTGGCTGTCCCGCGGGTCCTTCCAAGGCACGAAACACGACTTTGCCGAAGTTACAGACCTCCTGCGGCAGGCTCGTGAACAGGTAAAACGCCCCATCTTGGCGACTTTCCGCACCGAAGGTGGACACGTCTCGATTACCGCGGAAGTTTATGAGAATCTCGCGGCACAGGCCGCGAAATGTGCCGACTGGGTGGACGTTGAGTCGAACTATCCCTACCTGGGCATGACCGCAGAGCAAGCCGCCGCCGCGGCCGAGGACCCCCACACGCAAGAGGACAACGAGAAACGTTTGGGGGGCCTGTTGCGCAACATCCACGCCAACGGTACGGGCGTTATCTTGTCCCGTCACTGTTGGGAGCCGTCGCCAAACAGTGAGAAAGAAGTCAGCGACCTGCTGATTTATCAGCTCAATCTGGGAGCGGACGTGTCTAAGGCGGCTTTTTCGCCACATACCCCCCAACAGCTGGAGAATCTGCAAAAGGGCGGAAAGACCACTTTCCTGCTGACCCAAAGACCCACAATCTTGATTGGGATGGGTGAGTTGGGTCAGTCCACTCGTTTAGCGGGTCCGCAGATGGGTAACTGGGGTACTTTCGTTACGGTAGGCGGTCCGCAGTCCGCACCGGGGCAGCTGCCGTTGGCACAGCTGGAACTGCGTTATCCGGCGTCCGGTTTTTAGACCGCGGTCCCAATAACCTTCCCTAACTTTGAGATATCCCGGCGCTTGTACGGACTATGGCACAAGGGCGCAAATTGTGTGGACCTGCCCGCACGGGTACCTAGAGCAGGTCAGAATTCGGGGTTCAGTTCGCGCATCCGGTTTTCCAAATCAATGAGTTTGGCAAACACTTCCGGTTTTTCCGGCGAGTCAGAGTCGAGACGCCGCAGCTGGGCTTTCAAGCTGGCGATTTTGGCGTTCAGCCCTTTGCGTTCCATGGATTCCACCGCATTTTGCACCCAAGACTCCGCCGCGGCTCTGGTCTGCTGTTCTGACTGACCCGTTTCATAGAGGGGTGCCGGACGGGTCGCCAGGTTCGTCAACGCCCCCACCAGGACGGGACCAGCCTGGGCTTTCACCGCTGCAGCCCAACGGTTCAGAGCCAGGTTTCCGGGATTTGGCTCGCCCGCGGTTTGGGCGGCCTCAGTCAGGCGCTGATATTCCTCGGTACCTCCAATCGCGGCGACGACCTCAAAAATGGCGCGCAAAGTGGGTTGGGTGAAACTCTCGGGATCCAACGTGTCAAAAGCAGTTTGGGCAGCTAAACCCGGGAACTGCAAAGCTGCTATCAACACGTCGCGTTCCACCCGCCAAATCGGATCGGTATCCACCGCCGGATCCAGCCGAGTTTGTGGAAAAATCTGGGTCGAGCCCGCCGTGGCTTCCCCGGTCATGTTTCCGGGATTGGCACCGTTTCCACTACCGCGGGAAGCGCTGCCGGGCCCCCCCGGTCCCGAACGCGAAGACCGGTCGGAGCTGGCGCCAGCACGCTGTTGGGAACGATTCCATTTCCAAGCCTCATTGACCGCGTACCAGGTATCCCCGACATTTGCCCCCAGCCAGCCGCTCAGTTGTTTCACGTATTCGGTTCGCAATGCCTTGTCACGAATTTCCGCCACCACCGGGGCTGCCGCACGCATAGCTTCGATGCGAGCCGCGGGGCTTTCCAAGTCATATTTCGCGATGATGGTCTTTAACACGAAATCAAATAGGGGTCGGCGACTCTCAATCAGGTCACGCACCGCCCCCGGCCCGCGCTGCATCCGTAAATCGCAGGGATCCAAACCATCGTCAGCGACTGCCACGAAAGCCTGGGAGGCAAAGTCCTGGTCGGTGCGGAAAGCCTTGAGAGCTGCGGCTTGCCCGGCGGCGTCACCGTCAAAAGTGAAGATGACCTCTCCGCCGCGCGGAGGCAGGCCACCAGGCAGCTTTAGAGAGGAGGCACTGTCCGCGGAAGTCCCGATGAATCGGCGAATCTGTTTCGCGTGTTCTTCTGTAAATGCGGTACCGCAGGTCGCGACCGCGGTGGTGATGCCGGACAAATGCGCCGCCATCACGTCGGTGTAGCCCTCGACGATGACGCAGCGCCGCTCTTTACCGATGTTCGGCCGCGCCAAATCCAGACCGTAGAGCACCGAGGATTTGTGATAAATCGGGGATTCTGGGGTGTTGATGTATTTCGGGACTTGCGGATCTGAATCGTCTAAACGCCGTCCGCCGAAACCCAGTATGGCTCCGGCCGGATCTTTGATAGGCCACATAACTCGGTCCCGAAACACGTCATAGATGCCGCGTTGTCCCGGTTTGCCCAAGCCGACCGTCACAATCTCCTGTTCGGTGAAGCCTTTCGAACGGAGGTAATCGGTGAGGTTGTTCCAGCCAGGAGGTGCGTAGCCCATCCCGAAGAGAGCCGCGTCTTGGGATGTGAACGCTCGTCCTTCTATGAAATTCCGCGCCCGCTCTGCCCCGGGCGCCACGAGTTGGGACACAAAAAAGTCCTGCGCTACCTGGTTGCATTCCAGCAGGCGCTGCCGTGTTCCCGGCTCCACGCGATCTTTCGTGATGGCCGCGCCCTCCACGTAGTGCATCGTGATTCCGGCTTTTGCGGCTAAAAATTCGACAGCTTCGGGGAAAGTCAGCCCCTCGATGCGTTGCACAAAGTCGATGGTGTCCCCACCCTCACCGCAACCGAAGCAGTGCCACAGATTGCGCACCGGTGTCACGCTAAATGACGCCGTTTTTTCGTCATGGAACGGGCACAAGCCCATCAGTGAGCTGCCTTTACGCTGCAGACTCACATAGTCGCTGACCACCGACTCAATGGGGATAGCTTCGCGTATCTTTTGCAGGTCGTCGGGGTCGAACTTGGAAGCCATGCAACCATACTAGCCTAAGTTTTGTCTCAGACCGGCTGGGTAATCATCCCCACTAAACGGGCATGCCAGGCGGCTGCCGACAGGTCAGTCAAGCTCGCTACCTGGTCTATTACCGCCCGAAGACGACCGGCATCCCGACCCAGAGAATGCTCTTCCGCGCGCAGCCACTCGGCTCGGTAAGGCTCCTGCAAGACCCGCTGCCCGGTTGCTTCCTGTTCCAGAAGCGCCCACACCAGGTCGGATAGAATTTGTTGCTGCGTCAAGTGGTCATGAGTGGTTTCGCGCGGCGCCATGACGTAATACACGGCGATACCTTTGAGCAGCAGGATTTCCGCCTGAGTTTCGAGGGGGACGATGACGTCCGCGTCATAGCGAGCCAGAGGGCGTTCTCCGTATCGTTGGCAGGTAGCGTCGTGACAGGCTAACGCGAATCGCCCGATGAGCTGGGAAGTCATGTCTTTCAAAGCGGCTTGGGAACGGTAATCTGCCACCGGCTCGGTCAGCCAGAAAGGCATTTGCCGCAGCCTTTCGTGGGCGGCCGCCAAGTCGTCCGCACTGAACTTGCCCGGACCGAAAGAACTCGCGTACCAACGCCTCGTGATGTCAACCACGTCAACAAAAGTTCTTTCATTTTCCAAGTCTCCCAAGCTGGCCGACCCGAGGGCAACCGCGTCCTCAACGTCATGGACTGAGTAGCCAATGTCGTCAGCGAGGTCCATAACTTGGGCCTCAATGCAGCGGTGATTCACAGGGGCGCCGACGCGCAGCCACTGGAAAACCTCCCGGTCTTCGGCGTAGACCCCAAACTTGGGGGAATCCGCGCCATGAGGCCCCTCACCGCGTAGCCAAGGGTATTTCGCGATGGCATCGAGAGTGGCACGGGTCAGATTCAGCCCCACCCACTGACCTTGGGGACTAACAACCTTCGGCTCCAAGCGGGTCACCAGGCGCAACGTCTGAGCGTTACCTTCAAACCCGCCAATATCCTTGGCCAAGTCATTGAGCACCCGCTCCCCGGAATGCCCGAAGGGCGGGTGTCCCAAGTCGTGGGCCAGACAGGCCGCATCAACCACGTCAGGGTCACACCCCAGCCCTTTGCCAAGTTCGCGCCCCACCTGGGCAACTTCCAGGGAATGCGTCAGGCGCGTCCGCGAAAAATCGTTAGCGATAGGTCCCAAAACCTGCGTTTTCTCACCGAGCCGGCGCAACGCGGAGGAATGGAGTATCCGTGCCCGATCGCGTTCAAAGTCCGTGCGTTCCCCGCGCTTATGTGTCTCGGTCACGAAACGTTCATGCACGTCCGCCGGATAAACCCCAATCTCATTCACACTTCCACCTTACCGACCCATTCCAGGTTTCACCATATAACACCTACATTTGTCGGTGTTTGCATACCTACATTTGTCGGTGTTCTTACAAAACCGTCTGATGCAAACTGAGCATGGAGGTTTGTAAAATACCCCCATACAGAACAGGCTTCAAAACCTGGGTAAGGAGAATATGCCATGAAAACAAGAGCTGTTTTTGACTCCCGTTCAGGTAATGGTCAAGGCGATATCCTGGCTCAGACATGGAATAGGGGCATATGGCTACCACCAGGACAGATTCAGGGTTTGATTACCGCCTATTGTCTAGGACCAACAGTATGTCCGAATTGGATTAATTCAGCCCGCCCAGCGTAAGAGACAATCATGTTGAATTTTCTTGACATAGCCGATTTGCTTGGCTGGCATGATGTAGATGTGATGGAATCCGTTGAAACCAGTGAATTCCCTACTATTTACCCGGTGATGGATATCGCCATGGATTCGGATTGGCCTTATGCTGATATGACTCGGCCTATTACCCGCGAAAGCCAGCTCAAGGAATACTTGGATTCCCGTCTGGAGCCCCTGCGGTTAAATTTTTCCTGGCGGGAGGCCTTCACCACGCTCAGCAACCTTGGGGTCTACACTTGGAAACTAAGACGTTACCTCCAAAACACTGATGCGATTAATTTTGACACCGTCACAGAAATCATGCGCGCGCACGTCGATAATTTCCTAAAACACGAGAATCAATTCGTGCGTCAGCCAGGTGGATTCACCCTGCCAAAATATTGCAATGAATACGTTATTAACGACCTTTTTCGAGGCGCTATTGGAATCCCCTTTGGGTGGAGTGTAGTTTCCGCAGCGGTCGTAAACTCGCCAAATGTGGAGGTAGATGATTCTCTCGGTCGAGCCCATTATATATTCACGAAAAAACCAAGTTTTCAAATAGATTGCCAAAAGCTGCTGCAAGCTATTGAGGCCAGCGGAACGGATTTATTTCCACCAGAAGAAGCCAATGTGATTTCAGCGCATGATTTCACGGGAATTCCGTATCGGCGCGCCTGGGCAATGCAGCAACACGGCCAGTTGAATCAAGACAACCTTATAGAGGAATTTGCTTCAAGACTGACTGAGCTGCACTCACTGCACAAACATTAGACCCAGCTGACTAGGCACCATAAGGATCCGCCGCATCTTCCCCCAAGTGAAGTATGCGCGCGGTCGCATCATCGATTTCGCGGGTGTCGAGCCAGCCTTCGGGCAGCTTGACGTGGCGCTGGGCGCGCGAACGTCCATGTTTGCCTTGCGCCGCTTCGGGATAGGGGGTGTTCGGGTCCAGCGTCTGCACAAGGTCGTGCAGGCGACTTTCCAGGTCATCTAACGTTTCGATGCGGGTCAGCTCCGCACGAGTAGCTCCGCCTAGGTTGAAACCTCGCAAGTACCATCCCACGTGTTTGCGCATATCCCGCAAGGCCGCCTGTTCATTACCGAAATGTTCCACCAGGCCACGGGCGTGATCCAGGATAATCGCGACGATTTCTCCCAAGGTCGGTCCCGCAGGAATCGGCTGGCCCCACAAAGCTGCCGTGATTTCACGAAAAATCCAGGGCCGGCCTTGTACAGCCCGGCCAATCTCGATGCCCGCACATCCGGTTTGCGCAAACATTTCCAGCGCGTCCTGGGCGGAAAACACGTCGCCGTTACCCAACACGGGTACGTCAACCACGTCAACTAGTTCGCGGATTCTTGTCCAATCGGAGTGCCCGGAATAATACTGGTTCGTGGTGCGGGCGTGCAGCGTGAGCGCAGCTGCGCCCGCATCCTGCGCGGCCCGACCCGCATCCAGCAACGTTTCGTGAGCCTCGTCAATCCCGATCCGAATTTTTACGGTCACCGGTACGTCGACGCCACGTCGGGCTGCCCGAGAGGCCTCTTGAGCCGCTCTCACCACCTGCCCGATGAGGTCACCAAAATACGCGGTTTTCCACGGCAGAGCCGCTCCCCCGCCCTTGCGGGTAACTTTCGGTACCGGGCAACCGAAATTCAGATCAATAACATCAACTAGGTTCCGGGCGATGAGTTCACGAGCCGCCCGGGCCAGGTCAGCCCCCACTACCCCGTAAAGCTGCAGCACCCGAACAGTTTGCCCGGGACCGGATTGCGCCATAATCCACGAGCGCGCCGAGTCCATCAACAGCGCTTTCGCGGTAATCATTTCGTTGACGAACATTCCCTCGACACCGCGAAGCGTCCCGGATACCCCACCCGGGCGGGACGCGGAAACAAAGTCCGGCGGCAGGCCTTGACGGGAAAACTCCGCACATAAATCGCGAAACGGCGCGTTCGTCACCCCCGCCATCGGCGCTAGGGCAATGGGGGTCGTAAACTCAACCCCGCCAATGCGCAGAGGCGGGTATTTACACTGTGGACACTGTGGATGCTGTGGAGCCAAAAATGCCTCCGCCCGGTATTTCAGCCGCGAAAAAACTCCGCGCCATTAGCAAATCGGCAGGTGATCACGCAGGTAGGCGACCAGATTATCGCGCCCGATACGCTCTTGGGTCATGGTGTCGCGTTCGCGAATCGTCACGGCTTGGTCCTCTAGGGAATCAAAGTCCACGGTGACGCAGTAGGGCGTGCCGATTTCGTCTTGGCGGCGGTAGCGGCGCCCCACGGCCCCGGCATCGTCATACTCCACGTTCCAGTATTTGCGCAGTTCAGCGGCGATATTTTGGGCGATTTCGGGCAGTTCGTCCTTGCGGGACAGCGGCAGGACCGCCACCTTAACCGGGCTGAGGCGCGGGTCGAGGCGCAGCACGGTGCGCTTGTCCACCCCGCCCTTGGTGTTCGGGGCTTCGTCCTCGGTGTAAGCCTCAATCAGGAAAGCCATCAGGGAGCGGGTCAAACCGGCAGAAGGCTCGATAACGTAAGGAATCCAGCGCTTGTCGTTGGCCTGGTCGTAATAATCGAGTTTCTGACCGCTGGCGTCCATATGTACACCCAGGTCATAGTCGGTACGGTTAGCGATACCCTCCAACTCGCCCCACTTGGAGTTTTCAAAACCGAAGGCGTACTCGATGTCCACCGTGCGCTTGGAATAGTGCGACAGCTTTTCCTTCGGGTGTTCATACAACCGCAGGTTTTCCGCCTTAATCCCCAGGTCGGTGTACCACTCAAAGCGGTGGTCAATCCAGTACTGGTGCCATTCTTCGTCGGTGCCAGGTTCCACAAAAAACTCCAGCTCCATCTGTTCAAACTCGCGGGTACGGAAGATGAAGTTGCCCGGAGTGATTTCGTTGCGGAAAGACTTGCCAATCTGGCCGATTCCGAAGGGCGGGCGCTTGCGGGCGGTCGTCATCACGTTGGCGAAGTTGATAAAGATGCCTTGGGCGGTTTCCGGGCGCAGGAAGTGCAGGCCAGATTCGTCGTCCACCGGCCCCAGGTAGGTCTTAAGCAGTCCCGAGAAGGCCCGGGGTTCCGTCCACTTCCCCTTCACACCACAGTTCGGGCAAGAGACGTCATCCATGCTGACGTCGTCAGGTTTCGCAATGCCGTGTTTCTCAGCGTACTGTTCCTGCAGGTCGTCCTCACGCAAGCGCTTGTGGCAGTTGAGACACTCGATGAGCGGGTCGGTGAAAGCCTTGAGGTGGCCCGAAGCGTCCCACACTTTCGGCGGCAAAATTACCGAGGAGTCCAGACCCACCACGTCCTCGCGGGAACGTACCATGTAGTTCCACCAGGCCTTCTTGATGTTTTCTTTCAGCTCTACGCCCAAGGGGCCGTAGTCCCACGCCGCGCGCGTCCCACCATAGATGTCACCACATGGGTAAACAAAACCGCGGCGTTTCGCCAAAGAAATTACTGAATCCATCGTTGATGCCACTTGTGCTCCTTATTGATGTTGCTTTCTGCCGTCCCGCGCTTTTTCCTGGTTTTCCAGCGGGAAGGCACCAGCCCTAGTTTAGCTGGCAAACCTCCGGGGACGAATTCGGTGCCGCCGCCCAGCCCGAACCTCAACCGCGAATCCGCGAATATGGGAGCATTTCAGTTAAAATCCCGAAAAACACTCCCGTGAAACTACTGCACAAAAATTGGATTCCACACTATAATTGCATTTGCCAAGTAAACACAAAACACACGATGAGGTGGGTTTATGAATCAAACTGCTATGGCTGCCGTCAATCTTAAGGCAGTTTTGCGTACACTCGAGAAGCTCCCGGAGCTCGACCCCAAGTCGAAACAGCTCTTGGAACATGTCCCGCTGACCTTGCAATTCAAGGCAGCGAACGTCGGTTCTGTCCGGCTCAAGCTGGGCAACGGCAAAATTGAGTTCTTCCCCGGTGGAGGTCCGGCTGACATGAGCTTGGGCTTCCCCGTGCCGAACATGGTCAACAAGATGTTCGAAGGCAAGGGGATTCCCGTACCGCTCAAGGGCTTCACGAAACTGAAGTACTTGACCGGTACGTTCACCGAGGTGACCGACCGACTGTCCTATTACTTAAGGCCGACCCCGCAACTGCTGCAGGACCCCGAGTTCGCGAGGATTAACTCCCTGCTGACGTTGCACGTGGCGGTCTATGCGATGGCTGAGATTGCCAACCATGACCCCAAAGGCGTCCAAGTCGCTAAGGGTATGTGCGACGGCACTATCGGATTGAAGATTGCCAACGGTCCGGCTTTGACCATGGTAATTAATGACCACCACGCGCGCATCGTCGACGGCGATGAGCCCAAGGCTGCGGGTCCTCACGGACGTCACGCTTTCATGGTCTTCTCCGATTTGGATACGACAGGCCAGGTCCTGCGCGGCGAACTCGCATCTTACCCCGCTATCGGCCGAGAGCTGATTAAGCTGGGCGGATACGTTCCCCTGTTGGACAACATGAACAAGATCCTCGGCATGGTGCCGTTCTACTTGAGCTAGAAAACGCGCGTGAGGAAGGACAAAACAAAATGATGAAAACTTACGAACACACCAAGAGCCACGAATGGTACGAGCGCGCAGTTGAGGTTATCCCCGGCGGCGTCTATGGGCACTTGGGGCCGGCAGAAGGCTGCTTCATGCCGATCAGCGCCTACCCCCTGTTTGCCTCGAAAGCGCAGGGCGCCTACTTCTGGGACGTGGACGGCAACAAGTACGTCGATATGATGTGCGCCTACGGTCCCATGATTCTGGGCTACAACGACCCCGATGTGGATAAAGCCGTGGCTGAGCAGGCAAAAATCCTGAACTGCGCGGTGCAGCCCGGCACTATCATGGTCGATTTGGCCGAGTTGATGGTGGATACGGTCGAAATGGCCGACTGGGCTTTCTTTGCCAAGAACGGCGGGGATGCTACGAACTACGCTCTGATGGTGGCGCGTGCCGCTACCGGACGGGACAAGTTCATCGCTATCAACGGCGGCTATCACGGCGTGATTGGGTGGACCCAAGGTTGGGGCGCCCCCGGCGTGGGCAAGAAAGAAGTCGAGGACAAGCTGCTGGTGGATTGGGGCGACACCGCCGCGGTGGAACGTCTCGCGGCTGAATACAAGGGCGAGATTGCCGCCTTTATCGCTACCCCGTACCACCACCCGGTCTTTGAGGACAGCGTCTTGCCGCCGGCTGGCTACTGGAACAAGATTCGTTCCATCTGTGACCGCGAAGGCATCGTCCTCATCGTTGACGATGTGCGCTGCGGTTGGCGTTTGGATATCAAGGGTTCCGACTACCACTACGGTTTTAAGGCCGACTTGGAGTGCTTCTGCAAGGCTATCGCCAACGGACACAACATCTCGGCGGTGACGGGCATCGAGTCCCTCAAGGACGCTGCCGCCTCCGTGATGTGCACCGGTTCGTACTGGATGAGCGCCCCGCCGATGGCGGCCGCGATTGCCTGCATCACCAAGATGCGTGAAATCGACGCGGCAAAGATTTGCCACGACAACGGCGTGAAGGTCATTGAGCGCCTGACTGAAGTGGCCAAGCACCACGGCTTTGACTACCACTTCAGTGGCGAACCGGCTCTGCTGTTCCACCAGATTAAAGGGCTTGACGGCAAGGCAGACCCGAACCTGCTGCTGCATCAGGCTTTCGTGGGTGAATGTGTGAAGCGTGGCGTGTTCATGACGAACCACCACAACCACTTCATGAACACGGCCTTGACCGACAAGGACATCGACTTCATCGCTGACGTGGCGGACGAAGCGATGGGCGTCGTTAAGAACAAGTCACGTGAGATTCTGGCTCAGGCCTAAGCAAAGGAGGAAAGATGGCTTTATCGGCTAAAGAACACAAGGAACTCGAAGAAATCGCCAATCGGCTGCGTCTGCTCACTCTCGACACGGTGATTTGGGCAGGTGGCGGTCACATCGGTGGTGCTATGAGCTCCATGGACGTACTCACCGTTCTGTATCATCACGAGATGAACTTCAGCGCCGACAAGATGGACGACCCGGATCGCGACCGTTTCGTGCTCTCCAAGGGTCACATCGGCGTGGGCATGGGGCCGGTCCTCGCAGACTTGGGGTGCTTCCCCAAGGACTGGTTGCCGACCTACTCGCATATCCTTTCGCACCTGGGTATTCACCTGGACGCGGGCAAGGTTCCCGGTCTGGAAGCTTCCACGGGTTCGCTGGGACACGGCCTGTCCCTCGCGGTGGGTATGGCTCTCGGAGCACGTCAGCTCGGCAAGGAATGGCGCACCTACTGCCTGATGGGCGACGGTGAATGCAACGAAGGCTCCATCTGGGAAGCCGCCATGAGTGCCGGCCAGTTCAAGGTAGACAACCTGGTAGGCATCGTGGATGTCAACCACGCCATGATTGACGGCATGACCGCCGACGTCATGGGGCTGGAACCGTTTGCTGACAAGTGGCGTGCATTCAACTGGGAAGTCATTGAGGTCAAAGGTAACTCGATACCCGATTTGGTAGACGCTTTTGATCGGGCGCGCACCATCAAGGGTAAGCCCACCATGTTGCTGATGGACACGGTGAAGGGCGAAGGTATCGACTTCATGGAAGGCGACTACACCTGGCACTACGGCGCTGTTGACGACGAAAAGCATGCCAAGGCAGTCGAATCTCTCAAGCGACACCTGCAGAAACGACTCGAGCTAGTGAAGGGAGCCTAAACATGGCTGGAGGATTAACTTACACTTCGATTGACGCGGTTAATCTGACCACCGCGGAAGTTTACGGTCAGACTCTGGTGCAACTGGGCAAGCAGGATCCCACTATCGTGGGGCTTTCGGCTGACTTGGCGAAATCCACCAAGATTTCCGTGTTTGCCAACGAGTTCCCCGAGCGGTTCTATAACGTGGGTATCGCGGAACAGAACATGTTTGGCATCTCTGCCGGGCTGGCAAAAGCGGGGCTGATGCCGTTCGTCTCCACGTTCGGGGCGTTCGCGGCTCTGCGTGCTTGCGAACAAATCCGCACCGACATCTGCTACCAGAACCTCAACGTGAAGATTATCGGCACCCACTCAGGGTTGTCCTTCGGGGCTGCCGGTACAACTCACCACGTCACCGAGGACATCGCTATTCTGCGTAGTTTCGCTAACCTGGTAGTCATGTGTCCGGCTGACGGTCTGGAGGCCGCGTACTGCGTACAGGCTGCTTATGACCACAAGGGTCCGGTCTATATCCGTCTGAACCGCGGGTTCGACCAGATTGTCTACCGTGACGAGATTCCGACCTTCGAATTCGGCAAGGCCAACACCCTGCGCGAAGGCACAGACCTCACGTTCATCGCGACCGGCTCCGGCGTGTGGCGCGCCCTGCAGGCTGCTGACATCCTCGCCAAAGAGGACGGTCTGAGCGTGCGTGTGCTGGACATCCACACCTTGAAGCCGATTGATGAGGAGGCCATCGCCAAGGCGATTACCGAAACTCGGCGTATCATCACCGTTGAGGACCACAACATCATCAACGGCCTGGGGACCGCAGTGGCCGATGTCGGCGCTACCACCCGCAAGGGCTTCGTATTGAAGAAGCTCGGCATCCCCGACGAATTCTCGGTTATCGGCCAGCCCGAGGACCTGTACTCCCACTACGGCTGGGACGAAAACGGCTGTGTGGCCGCCGCTCGTGAAGTCATGCACATGGACTTCGAGGAGGACGACGACTGGGAAGACGAGTTCTAAGGTAGCGCGCAATGACTAAAGAAACGAAACAAAGCTCCGCCCCGCCTAAGGCAACTAAGCCCGATAAGGCGTGCGGGGAATCTTGTGAAAAGAAATCGAAAGCCAAGCCGTTCCCGATGGGCCCCAATCCCAATATCGACGACGAAGTTCGCTACGCCAACGTGGTGTTCCTCAACGCGGTTATTCCGCTGTTGAAGCCGATTATCGCCGAAAAGCCGGAGTTGGCGGCCGCCTTCAAGGGCAAGGATGGCGTGGTTCAGATTTCTTGTCTGACCCCGGCGGGCACGTCAATAGACGGGCGCCCGAAGCGCTACGCCACACACCTGATTATTCACGGTGCGAACATTACGCCGAAGCTGGGCGCTCACCCGCTGCCGAACGTGGAAATCGAGTTCCCCTCCCCCGAGAAGTTCAACGACTTCTTTAAGGGCAAGGTGAACCTGCCGAAGATTCGCGGAGGGCTGGGCAATCCCGGGCTTTTGGTTGCAACCGTGAAGTCTCTGCTGGCCATGTCCAGCTTGCTGGGCGCGACGGAGGCACCAAAGACCGAGGACGACCGGAAACTGCTGACGAAGTGCATGTTCTACCTGCTCACCACCGGAATGAGCCAGCTGAATAAGGCCGGGCATCCCGCCGTGCACGCGTGGACGGATCCCTCGCCGGACCGCGTCTATGCGTACACTGTGGACGGGCATCCCGAACTGGGTGCGTATATTCGCATCAAAGCCGGGAAGTCAAAGGCATTCCGTGGGGAATACACGCGTAGTGCCGCGTTCTTTACGATGCGTTTCGACTCGGTGACCTCCGCTTTGGGAACCTTGCTGCAGACAGATGACCTTCTGGATGCGCAGGCTTCGGGACGTATGTCAATGGAAGGTTCGCCCGAATACGGTGCCGAACTCGGTGCACTAATGATGGCGGTGGGTGACTATGCGAAATAAAGCAACGAAAACAGTCAGTCGCAAGAGGCGATTCATGAAGGCAACCTGCCGGAAGGCAACCAAGCTCGGCGTGCTGGTGGCTCTGGGCTACGGCGCCAAGTTGGCTGTCGATAACGCGCTGGAGCTGAAAGAACTGGGCAAGGAAGAGTTCCTGGAACGCAAGCAGCGGGAATGCCGCAACAAGATGTCTAGCGCCGGTATCAACTGGGGTCTGGGCCATGTGGGCGTGACCGTGGCGAACTTCGAGCGTGCCGTCCAGTGGTATGACCGGGTGTTCGGGCTGAAGCTGATGAACTACCTGGAAATCACCGGCGAGGATTTGAAGCCTGTCGGGCGGTTGTACCACGTGGAGGGCATCAAGCGGGTTCGTCTGGGATTCATGTGTTCCCGTTCCGGTAACATCCTGGAAGTGTTCGAGTTCGATCCGCCCGTAGTGACGGAGGAACGCGAGACCTGGAACCGGCCCGGATACTCCCACATCGCTTTCCACGTGTCCAACGTGCATGGCTGGGTAAACCGCCTGCGCCGCGAAGGCGTGGAGTTCATGAATGAGCCGATTTCTGCGGGAGGCGCCGACTGGGCTTTCTTCCGCGACCCGGATGGGAACCTCGTCGAGCTCATCGACCTCCACGCGGCTCGTCTCGGTTTGGGCCGCCTGGGCGCGCTCATCGGTACCGTGATGAAGTACACCACGATGAAGAGGTTCTACCGCAAGGTTTGAACGCCATTTGAAGGCAAACTGAGCGAAGTCGATTTCGGTCTGATTTAGCCCAGTTTTGAAAGCAAAATTATTTCGGGGCAGAGCCGGCGCTCTGCCCCGAAATTTTTGTCTCATTTCAGCTTTGTACCATTTATTAATCCTAGAATTAATTGCATAATTGATGTGTTGAGGGAGAGAAAATGAACATTGATACCGCCACTTTGGTGCCGATTTCAGAAGCGAATCAAAACTTTTCCAAGGTCGCCAGACTGGTTGACCAACACGGAAGCGCCGTCATTATGAAGAATAACGAGCCGCGTTACGTCATCATTGAGTTCAACCAACTGGACATGCCTCAAGAAGCTACCGACTCCGAGGTCTTGGCCGCTTCGAAGCAAATCATGGAACGCAATCGCCGCGTGTACGAAGAGCTAGCCAAATGAAGATCCTTTCAAAAGCTCAAATCCTGGCTCTGCATGAACACCTTGTTTCTGAGAGCGGCGGGACTCCGGGCCTACGGGACGAAGGGCTTTTGGATTCTGCTTTGACTACTCCTTTTCAAACATTTGCAGGGGCGGAACTCTATCCAACTGTTGTCGAAAAAGCGGCTCGCCTGGGCTACGGACTGATTGCAAACCACGCTTTCCAAGACGGCAACAAGCGCATCGGCACCCATGTCATGCTAGTTTTCCTGGCTCTAAACGGAATTGGGCTGAGATACAACGATGATGACTTGATTGCTATCATTCTCGACATAGCGGCGGGTAGCGCCGACTACCCCGCCCTGCTGGAGTGGGTGCAGGCTCACCTCGAATAGTCACACTTCGCCGGTGATGGCGCGCAGCGCGCTATCAACCTAATTTTCGCTGCGATACAAGAATACATTTCCTGCGTTTCGCTAGTTTTAGCACTGCGTTTTGAAAGAAGCGCCTGGTGAAACCGGTACAAAGACAGTGTAATAATCCAAACTCACTAAATTGACGACTGGAAATCAAATAAATTGACGACTGGAATCCAAATAAATTGACGATCGGCGCTCATGACCAGGAAAAACGTGACCGAAAACTGCCGCAACCCATTTAACGAACTTTACAGAACCTAAAAACGATCAAACAGGGTTTGGAGCTTTTCCACGACTCGTTGGCGCAAGCTGGCGCGGTCTTCGGCAGCAGCCCCAAACAGAGGCACGCTTGGCAACACCGTGGGCTCATCCCCGCAGGTGCGGGGACCACTCATGGCCGGGGTTATGGCCCTATGCAGCTTACGGCTCATCCCCGCAGGTGCGGGGACCACTATTTGAAGTCTGTGGAGGATTCGCCGGGCTGTGGCTCATCCCCGCAGGTGCGGGGACCACTGCACATGGTCGGCAGTGAAGCTCATCGGATCAGGCTCATCCCCGCAGGTGCGGGGACCACGTTCGGCGTTGTCCAGTGACCGGGTGGTCTTGTGGCTCATCCCCGCAGGTGCGGGGACCACCGTTCCATGCGCCGATTAAGGTATCTCGGAAGGGGCTCATCCCCGCAGGTGCGGGGACCACCGGGAAACCCAAAAGAACGCATCCGACGCTGCGGGCTCATCCCCGCAGGTGCGGGGACCACGCAGGTCAGCCAATCGGCGGGGCTCTCAACACGGACTCATCCCCGCAGGTGCGGGGACCACTCCGCGGCCGCCATTGCCCGAACTGTGCCCTCGGGCTCATCCCCGCAGGTGCGGGGACCACAAACCCGCCAAACAACCCCAGAGAAAGGAAATCGGCTCATCCCCGCAGGTGCGGGGACCACTTACCGAGGTCAACTCAGACTTTAAGTTTGTGGGGCTCATCCCCGCAGGTGCGGGGACCACATTCAGCGTGACAAGGGGTGGATTGACCAGCAGGGCTCATCCCCGCAGGTGCGGGGACCACCCAGTTCCACAAACTCCGGGTCTTCGGGTTTCGGGCTCATCCCCGCAGGTGCGGGGACCACGGTCCCCTACGATACCGAAACCGAGCTGTTCCCGGCTCATCCCCGCAGGTGCGGGGACCACGATGTCCTGCCTATCCGCAGTATGGCCTTGATGGGCTCATCCCCGCAGGTGCGGGGACCACACTGCCCGCGCCCTCATCATCTGGTCAGGGTACGGCTCATCCCCGCAGGTGCGGGGACCACTTGTTCCAGGCCGCGAACTCGTCAAACCAGGCCGGCTCATCCCCGCAGGTGCGGGGACCACACGACGGTAAGGGTGCGGCTTCGGGTGTGAAGGGGCTCATCCCCGCAGGTGCGGGGACCACTTTTTCGATACATCCGAATGGTCTGCGTCTCACGGCTCATCCCCGCAGGTGCGGGGACCACCTGCTATGACCCCGAGAGAGGCGTGGATTGCAGGGCTCATCCCCGCAGGTGCGGGGACCACCGTGCCTTTGAGGGTGCCTAGGATTTCGCCTTGGGCTCATCCCCGCAGGTGCGGGGACCACGGCACGCTGATGGCATCCTACCTGTGGCCACCGGGCTCATCCCCGCAGGTGCGGGGACCACACGCCGCGAAATGCGTCGGTGTCGGCCAGGTGGGGCTCATCCCCGCAGGTGCGGGGACCACTTTGTGCCGCACAATCAGCCCGTCCGCGTACTGGGCTCATCCCCGCAGGTGCGGGGACCACGGGCATCGCAAACAGCCAGTCTAAACATTTAGGGGCTCATCCCCGCAGGTGCGGGGACCACGCGCTCATGGCTAACCCTGACGCAGCCGACCTGGGCTCATCCCCGCAGGTGCGGGGACCACACTTAGTGAACAGCTGGTTCACTAAGTATTTAACCAGTTTACATACAACTGCTAATTTCTGAACTCGGTTCCGGGCTGTACTTAATACAATCCAAATCCGTAGCTGTCGGAGCTTTGCACATCCAAACGGAAGCTAACCACCTCGGCGCTTTCGCCCCTGGTGTCGGGCAATGGACCATCCAGTTCTGCGCGTATACTGCTGCGATTCATCGCCCGATGGTCTCATCATTAGGGTTAACCCGTCGAAGTCTGTGGGTACCCAGCTATGACGGTGAGTGCGGAACTCCATTCCTTGTTCGTTGTCGGACGAAAAAATCAGCAGGGCGCGTCCGTCTTTGCACAGGGCAACCGTGCGTTCCCAGAGTAGATCACGGACACGCGCACTAGGGTTTCCAACGAAAACTCCAGGCGCGATTTCGATTAGCCACTTTGTAAGGTCTCCGCGAAGCCCTGCCGGAACTGCGGTCACATCTAAAACCATCATCGGAGCACACTGCCCTCATCAGCCCAGTTAACCCCCGCAGCAATGACTTCAAGTTCATCCCACAACAACAGATTCGCATCTGTATATGCATCCTCGGCAGGAATCTCCATGACGTACTGTAAATCCCTAACCATTCTCTGCATGAGCCTGGAGGTTACTACTTTGTCGCGAATCCTTTTCCGCACAGTCAATTCATCACCCTCTGCGCTGGCGGCTACAGCTTCAAAGGCAGCCGGAATAGAAATCTCTGCCTTGTATAGATCCGCGACATCATAAACAAAAGCACGATCAGTACCACTGTGAATAATTCCCAAGGACGGAATGAAACCCAAACCGACCACCACCGCATGTGCGATTCCATAGAGAGCCGCAGCCCCCTCGGTCAGTGCACAGTTAATGGAGTCGCCCGCACCAAAATCGTTGGGATCGTAAGAACGTCGTACCCACGGAACCCCGGTAAGTCTGGCCTGTTCAGCATAAATTCTCTTCATCCTGGCACCTTCCCGTCCGCGCAATTGGGAAAGGGGCAGATTAGAGACGTCCTCACCGGGGAACCTCATACTGTACATTCGCCTGGCACATCGCAGCCGAGAACGTTGGTTGGCCCACAGCCGTGCATGAGCTTCAGCCATTCGAGAAGTTTTGGCTGCTGGCCTTCCATGGGCGTAGTAGCGCACCCCTTTCTCTCCGACCCAAACGGCTGAGCAACCCGCGTCACCCAGCAAAGCCATCGCGGCATAGGTAACCTTAGTCCCCGGTCCTAAGAGCACCACTCCCACTTGGGTTGCGGGGATATGCGCTATTCCTCTGGAATCTTGAATGGTCAAAGCGTTGCCTTCCCGGTTGAGGATCGCCCGTTCGATGTAAAGAAAAGACAGGCGATCCTCCATCCGGGAAAGGCTGCGGCGCTGCAAGGGTGTGCTACCCGGCGTATTCAGCATGGTTATTCATTGAATTCGTGCCAGGGTTAGCAACCCGCATCCGTATCCTTTGGCGCGTCCTACTCCCCCAACTAGAGTATGGCGGAGTTTTTCAGCGTCAGTGACTTCGAGGCATCCTCGATAGCGAACCTTAACCAAATGCACCTTGGGACTTCTTTCAGCGGAAAAGTTCCTTTTGAAGGAGATAGCATCCCTCTCTCCCACTTGAGCAGTACTTTCCTGTAAAGTGCCAAAACTTACTCCCATAGAATCCGCTTTGGAATGTAGCCAAGCAAGTTGATCTGATGCGCTCAAAAGCGCTACCACTCTGCCGCGCTGTTCACCACCTAGTTTCAGGGACTTCGTTGGGTTAGCGACCAGTTCAAAGTTCCATTTTTGGCCTTTCTTTAGCTGTCCCAAAAATCGGTCGTATTCCGCAGACTGTGCCGGACGCGTATCCCAGCCAGCCTGCTCTACGATATGAACTGCCGTCGGTTTTTCCGGACCCACAATATACAGGATATTTTCGTGGGAACGCTGGTCCAACCGCCACAGGACGCGCCCATTATTCTGGTTCATGTCAGGAGGAAAACACGCACATACCGCCGCATGAAGTGCTTGCGGACTAGTCAGTAGCTTTCTCCCCTGCCTGCGAGCGGGATTGAGCAGAATTTTCGTGAAGGTAGCCATCAGGAAATCACCGCCTCAAAGAAAGGATCTATGCTGGTGCCGTATTCGTTTTTTATTTCTTTTGCACCTGCGTAAACAACTGTTCGCCAGCCGTAACGGCGGTGCTCTTGAGAAAACGAAATGGGCACGTCCTGGCGTGGTGTCCCGACTTCGCCGGGTTTACCATCTCGATAGATTGGCAACAGAACTTCCTCACCGAGTTCTTTCTTGTGAGATAAAGTTGCGTGCCATTCCTCGTGTTTCATAAGGGCAGTGACCACGTCACCTTCAACAATCCCTAAATCGAGATTAGCTGGAGCCGGACACGAGCGTCTCCCCAAGAAAAGCGGGTAGGCAGGCTGGTACAGGTTTCCTTGCAATCCCTCCAGTATCGAGCGATTTTCGGAACCTATTGCAGCTACAAAAGCGGCGTCTGATAGGAAATAACGAGAAACCAATGTAGCCTTTGCATCGGGATTTTTTTGCCAGGGTTGCGCGGTCTGATAGTCACGCAACAACGCCCCTGATTGGTCGACCCTCACGGCATAGTCCAACCCAACCAAGTCTTCTAAGGGGTCAGTTCGGCGGCGTCCTTGAGCAGCAGCAAGCAATCCAATAACTCCAGATTTGGAGGGAGTGGAACCGGTTGCGCGCGTGGTGTAACGCGATTCATCACCCCAGGATTGCAGAGGCCCTTTCAGTAACAATAGAAGTGAGTAGGACATTGTTTATGCTACTTCCTGGGAAGCCAGGACTTCCTCAATCCGGGAAGTCAGTTCCGGCATCGTAACTTTTTGGGCTATACCCTCGAAATTTGTGGCATAGTCCTTCATGCCAAGTACGAATGCGGCCAGCGGTTTCATCCCGTAGGTTTCCTCAATGGCAGCTTCTTCCTTAGCTAAAGCCTCTACAGCAGCATGGACTCGCCCCCCCTGTTCAGAGGCAACAGGTTCCTCAAAAGCATTGACCAAGGAAACGGAACGGGTATCCCGCACCGCTACATAGACGAGTTCGGGCAAAGTGTTGTTTGCGAAGGTATTTTGTTTCCCGCGCGGCAGGGACTTGATAAATGCTTGCACGAACAGCGCGACAGCTTGACGCGCAGCTTCTGCATCTCCCAAGTTTTCCGCCAGGGCCGCTACGTTTACAGAAGCGAAACGGTACAGGGTAGAGGACATCATCTGCACGGTACCAATCATGCCCGCACCGACTTCTTCCCGGTCCTCCACGACGTCGTCTACTGCTGTGAAATAGTCGAACTCGGGTTCGGATTCGTGGACCCCAATAGCGTGGGCAACCTGGACTGCCGCATCGATATTGTAGTTGGGAGCACCAGCTAACATACGCCCAAACATCGCCATATCAATAGAATGGGCGGTGTTCAGAAATTCCTTGGCTTCATCCTTTGTGAATTTACCGTTTTCTTTTTCTGCAATAGCGCGAGCCGCGCGTTCAATCTGTTGGGGACTTAAGAACAACAGGGCTTCAGTGGTCGGATAACTGTGTGCATCTCTTTCAGCGTCATCCTCGTTCTTTTTAGGTTCTTTTAGGGAAATTCCTTTTTCTTTATTATTTTTTGCAGTAGCCTTGAATAGATTCTTCAGTCGTTCAACTGCATCAGTCTCGGAAAGTCCAGGAGATATTTCCATCGCTCTCTTAATTATAACTTCAGGAAGTTTGAGCGAACGTTTTCCTATCGATTCTGCTCCGGATGAATCCTTAAAAAATTTTCGGATTGCACGTTTCCAAGCCTGCGATGATACACGCTGTCGCGGGACACCGCCGAATACCGCAGTTTTTGGAGCGCCGGTGTCATCGCGGTTAATCAAGCTGGGCGGAACGGTTTGGAGGGCGTGAATGTCAATAATCAGTGTCATGGTATTACCTTTCTTAGTTGTCAGTTGTTGTTGTTTTGGAGGTTGATTCAGTTTGGAATGAGCCGTTAGCGAAGTCTCGACCCCAGCGCAGCAGTACACCGGGACGACGTTTGGGGTTCATGAGGGCGCGAAGGTCGCTCGCAAGCTTTCCGTAATCGCAGGCGAGTTCATTGGAGCGCAACAAGGAAACTAGCGAACGAATCTGCAAGAGACGAGATTTCTCGTCTTTCGCAAGCAACATGGCATCAACCCGAGATTTTATTGAGTCGCTAGTACCTGTCGCATATAGCCTTCCACACGCTCTGGCAAAGCTAATTTCGGCAGTGTGCATAGGTTTCGTGGCTGACTGCATATGAAAGCCGAACAGAGTTAATGCTGCAAAAGCTGCCTGTTCCGAGGGAGAAGGCTCGTCTGTTTTTCCTGCTAACTTTTCAACAAAGTCCTCTCTCATGATGAACAATACTTTCACCAGGGCTAATGGATTGTCCACAATGTTGAGGCTCGAGCTTTTCCGCAGTTCAGCAAGTTGAGCGCGAGCTAGGTGGTTCTGTGGCGAATCATAGGGCATGAAAAAATTTTCCTGCAGCCTATGACAGGTCAACGAAATAGCATTTCTGAGGGCATCAGAATTCTTCGGCTCTTTACTTATCGGAGTATCGTCACTCATGATTTACCTTCCTTTCCTGTTCGATTTCATTCTTATACTGCTTAGACGTGAGGGGCAGTACCTGATCTAGGTACCGCTGTAGTTTTTGGTAGTAAGTACCTGCCGAGACTACTTTTTTCGTCCCCTCACCGTTGGAATCAGTGACGATTTTTCCTACCATGGCTTTGGGACCTGCGCCACGCAAGAGAATCAACGCTTGACTGACAATGATTTCACGCACTTTTGATTGCCAATCCCCCACCAGCCGAACGATGTTGTCCGTTGCATTGTCACCTTTTTCGCATTCTATTGCCGGTACGAAATCCGCGAGATTTTGCAACCAGCTCATGAATAGGGGCTCCAGCTCAGCGAGTACTTGGTCAGCAGACGTAAATGGATCCTCATCTGTTTTCTTTTTTCTTTTTTCTTTATCTTTATCTTTTACTTTCCCTGCCGCCTCCAGGAGGTTTACCGCAAATCTTTCCAGAGCTCTAGCGGCCTCGCTGGTGGCGCTCGCCGCTTCTCGCACCGCTTGACGCAACTGACCCGATTGCTCAAGCAGCAGCACCAGCGGCATTCCCATCTGAGCAGCGTAGGTACTCTTCACTTTGACAGAATTTGACCGCTTGTCATATTCAACCGCCACCAAATCGACGTTGAGTACACTCGGTATTCCATCAATATACTGGGACAATTTCGCTAAGTTGTTGAGATTTTCTGGACGTTTAGGGGCCTTTGCTTTCCCACTGAACCCCCCGTCGGTCTCAGCAATAATCAGAGCATCCAAAGCACGCCACACAGTTCTTTGTGGCGAGAATGTAGCCGGAGAGTAGGTGTCCCGTTTCCTATTCTTAGATTTTTCGGTTGAGTATTTATATGAGGTCATTGGGTCGAGGAACTGGCTTTCCGCATCGTCAGGAGGGTTGTTACCTTTACACAAAAGAACACCGGTCACCCGCTCACCATCCGTAAAAAGCCTTATGCGTCTGGATTGCCAGGTCGCTAAATCTGCTGGGCCATGGGGTTCGTTGTCAGGCACGTCCTCATTATTTTTCTCATTGTACTTAACTCGAGGACCGGGACCATCTGGCTGACGTTCCCAAACAGGATAATCCTCGGGATTTTCGAGGGCTGAGAGACAGGTATTTAAAATGAGGGTATCCAAAAGGTTCTCCCCGACTATCAGCACACCGCCAATCCGACCTGTCCACCCCAATCCAGGAGCATATCCCTTATTTCTCTTATCAATTCTGGTATCTTTTTTTGCGCCGGGTTTAATTCCAGCAACATCATAGGCCTGTATATAAACCAACCATCGAGCGGCTTCCGCATAGCTTAAGGAATCGCGAGCTTTCCCGGCTCGCATGGTGAAGTAGTCCTCGTGAGCCTCGGGAACGATGGTTGTGACGTGTTTTACTTCCCCCGAGGGAACCTCCAAGTCTGCTACCTGCATGAAAGGTGTGGGACTGTCGAGCAGTTCGAAACGATCCCGATAATGTTCCAGATAATCCAACACCATCTCATCCTTGCCGCGCTCTAGCAGATTCGTGCGTGTCTGTTCGAACCAGGTCACAAAATTGAACGTCTTACCCGGTTCGACTTTGCTTTCTCTGCTGTGCGCTCTCCAAAAAATGGCCAGCAATAATCGCACTATTGCAAAGTTTTGCGCCGGAGACTCACCTCGCAAGGAAGCAACCTTCACCTCCCCTGCAAAAATCTCTCTGATCCCTACGGTCCGCTGATTGCCGTCAGTGTCGACTACCAGAATCCAGGGATCATCTATAAGTGAAAACATGGCTTCTCCTCTCTGTAGTTACCCTGTCCTTGAATAAAATTTTTTCTTAAGTTCAGCATTATTGAGCCTCAGCTTTCGTGACAACAAGACCGAGTTCAGAGGTGTAACTCAGCGAAAATCTGCCTAGCCTAGCGCTGCCGGCACTATCAAACCGCAATGCTACCTGGCCTTTTAGCAGTGCTGACTCCTTCCATTCCGCCGGAGTCTGTTCCTCGAGGGCATCAATAACTGTGTCAAAATCTTTGTCACCGCGAGTCATGCGAGCCGGTAACCGCACTGTGTTTCCAGCCAGCACACCGGCTTGCACAAAGGTGGGAGCCTGACCATCGAGAATCTCAATGTCCGCACCAAACGGAGTGTAGCCGTACTCGGTATTTTGGATAGCCACCACTTCCACGGTGAAATCCGCATCTCGCACCTGGGCTAAACCGCGTTCCTCCACGCCAATACCCACGGAGTTGTTGTAGGTCTTTTCAAACAAACATCCGAGGTCTGGCGCATTGGCAGGGCTGGGAAAACGGTAACTTTCCGCTCGACCGACTGCCTTGTCACGCTTTGCGGCAGCGTCCTCACAAGCCTTTTGCCAGGCTTCTGTCCAGGCGTTCGGGATCTCTGGGTTTTCCGCATAGACCTTTCGTACCAAGGGAGCGACATCATCGGGACGCCGGAACACTCGCGGGAAATATGCCATAGTCGCCAACAGCAACTTTTCTCCGTAAATCGCTCGCGCTCCCCCGTCAAAGTCCGGCACTTCCGTATCTCGATTCACCCCACGAATAAAGAGCTGCGGCTCACGCACGCGTACCGGTCGGTCGTCACTGGGACGAACATGGCGATGAACACGCCCAATACGCTGAATAATCAAATCTATCGGTGCAATATCGGTAATCAACACGTCTGCATCAATATCCAGGCTCTGCTCCGCGACCTGGGTCGCCACCACAATTAGACGCTGCGGACGTCCCTGTCCCCTGCGAGACTTCGGTCCAAGTTTTTCGCGCAGTAGGTCCTCTTTTTCGCTTCGTTGGCTGGCAATGAACGCCGCGTGGTGCAGCTCGACTTCACCGGGGAAACCAGCAGCCAGAGCGCGATAAGCATCTTGAGCTCTCGCTACCGTGTTGCAAATGACCAGCGCGATTCCTCCTCCATCTAACAATTCCTGCAGCTTAGAGGTGAGCTCCGGGAGCGAATCACCTAAGAAATTCGTTCTAATCTCAGCATCGGTAGGGCGCGGAGCAACTTCAATCGATTGAATCCCCGCTGCGTTCACTACGCTAACCAGCGGATAAGCTGTTGTATCAAGAACACCCTCATCCACCCCATTGTCTCTCGGTATCTGCGAGTTGTATGCCTGCGCCAAGTCGAGGCGCTGGGCTGGCGGGAGGGTGGCGGACATCAGAATTACGCTTGTGCCATAGCGAGCTAGCCATTCTAAGGTTCGGTAAAGGTACTGCGACATGTAAGCGTCGTAGGCGTGAACTTCGTCAATGATGACTATCTTGCCAGCCAGAGCCACGTGACGCAGCATAGAGTAACGCGCCTGCAGAGCCATCATAAGTACCTGATCCACCGTTCCCACTACGAAATCGGAAAGCACTCCGGTCTTACGTCCGGAAAGCCACTGGGTGGCGACCACAGTTCCTTCACTCGTGGCAGTGGCGTCCTCTCCTGGCTGATCAATACCAATCCCGGAATAGCGCAACTCCTTGTAGGGCTTAAACAACTGATTCTTCGAATGAGCCAGGAACATTGAAGCCACTTGACCGCCGCGTGAACTGTGCTGAGCCCACTGGGTTGCCCTTTCAAACAATCCATTAGCAGTCGCCATGGTGGGGGCGGCCAGAAATACGCCTTGAGAGCCAAATTTTTCACCCAACACATGAGCCGCCGCTAGCCCTGCCTCGGTTTTCCCTTCACCGGTGGGAGCCTCAATAATCATCAGGGTAGGACCGGAGGCATCCATAGCAGCCTCAACCGCAGCCCGCTGTACGGGACGGAGCGTAATATCTGTCCCCCACGCAAAGGTTTTGCGGAAAAGTTCCAGCAAATCGTCGGGAATGTCCTGTGGCTGCCAGGGTGCGGGCAGCTGAATGTAGTCCATAGCCTGCGAAACTCGTTCAACCTGAGGTAAAACCTGTTCATAGGGAAAAGCATCCTTGTTGGAAGCAATCCAGTCTGCCATCACCACCAGGCCGGTCATCAACTGCAGAGCAGGGGCAGTCGGAGCCTCTTTGCTGCCCTGCAAACGTTTAAGAATGGGGGCAATTGCAGTAATTTCAGCCATTCCGTCCACCAGTTGGAACGCGATAACGTCAAACTGAGTTTCACGGTCTTTGATGCCGTCCTCCCGCAGCCTAAGCGTCATGGGATCAGAGGTGAAACCGTGATGCGCGTCTGGGACTGATGAAAGAACCACCCGCAAGTATTTACAGATTCCCTGTTTCTCCAGCCACTTGCGCAACAGCAAACCGGAAGCAGTCCCGTGCGGGAATGAGACGTTCGAACCCTCGCCACACGGCCATTCCAACGACAACCCCGCCTGCTCTAGTGGCGACAGCAGCCAAGTAGCGTCGGGTCTTTGTCGCTGAAACGTCACGGTGGCCTTACCGACATCATGAGTCCCCGCATAGAAACAGTAAAGCTTGCGCACTTCCGATTCGTTCAAGCACCACAGTCGGGCAACCGTAGCCTTTAGCGCGCCGCAAACCCAGTAGTCCCACAGCCACTGTGCCACGCAGGCAGCATCGATTAGATGCTGCGGAAGGGACAGGTGGGCACGTTCGTCGCCGGATTTCGCCCACAACGCCTTAGCCTGTGGGGAACACATTTTCTCCCACAAATCAGCTCTGTTAGCAATGTTCATGGCGCCTCCCAGTTAGAGTTTCATCATTTGCTTCTCATCATAAACTGGGGGTGGGTAACGAAAATTTCGCTCCTCCGACTTAGCGCTGCGACCACTGCAAACGGCCTGGATTACCCCTTCACGGAACCGGCCATCATGCCGCCGACGAAGTACTTGCCCAACGCGATGTAGACCAGAAGCGTCGGGACGGAGGCAATCAGGGCGCCCGCCATGGAACCGCCATAGTCAGCCATGATAGAGCCGTGCGCCAGCTCGTTCAGGGACAGGGTCACCGGACCGCGCTGGGAACCGCCGCCAAAGAACAGGGCAAACAGGAAGTCGTTCCAAGCGGAAGTAAACTGCCAAATCAGCACCACCACGAAAGACGGAATGGAAATCGGCAACACCACGTTAAAGTACGTGCGCAACATTCCCGCCCCGTCGATACGCGCGGCCTCGATGAGGTCCCTGGGCACGCTCTCGTAATAGTTACGGAAAATTAGGGTCGTAATCGGGATGCCATAGATGATGTGCATCAAAATCAGGGTGTGAATCCCGAAACCAATCTGGGACGCCACCACCATGCGCATCATCGGAATCATGACGGCCTGGTAAGGAATGAACATGCCGAACAGAATCAGGGTGAACACCACGTTCGCTCCGGGGAACCGCCAGCGGGACAGGACGAAACCGTTAGCGGAACCGAGCATGGCCGAAATAATCGAGGACGGAATGACCATCATCAGCGAGCGCAACAGCCCGCCCTGCAGCTGATCCCAGGCTCGGGCCCAGTTATCGGTATTCCATTCAGCAGGCAGATACCAAGTCCGGGACGGGTCGGCCTCCCCCGCGCCCTTGAAAGACGTAATCAACAGCACGTAGACCGGCATGAGGACCATGGCGAGGAAAAAAATCAAGAGCACGTAGCGAATGACCTTGCCGACGCTGACTCCGCCCCGTTTCTTTCCTACCGAACCGTTGGAGTTGACCTTTTTTGTCGTAATCGCGGCAGCGCCCGCGTCGATTGCAGCAGCGGAACTCATCGGTTGGCCTCCTTCGCATCGTGAATCAAGTAGGGCACCACCAGCAGCGCCACAATCACCAACAGGACCGTACCGACCGCGGCCGCATTCGAGTAATCCGAAACCGTCATGAAGTTATACATATCGATGGCCGGAACCTTGGTCTGATAGAACGTCTGATCCGCCACCGCCATAATCAAGTCGAAAGACTTCAGCGACATATGCCCGATGATGATGACCGCGCTGAGCGCTACGGGCGCGAGCTGCGGAAAGATGATGTAGCGGTACAGCTGCCATTCGTTAGCGCCGTCCACGCGCCCGGCTTCCCGCAAGTCGTCAGGCACCCCGCGGAATCCCGCCAGGAACAGAGCCATCACGTAGCCCGAGAGCTGCCACACAGCGGGAATCCCCACCGCCAGCACCCCGAAAGTGGGGTTGGCAATCCAGTCGTTTTGCAGTCCGCCCAGGCCCACCATCTGGAGCAACCGGTTCAAACCGGAGGCGTTCTCATCTTGAGCGGAGTTCAGCATCCAGCGCCACACCACACCGGAGGCGATGAACGATACCGCCATCGGGAACAGGAATACGGAACGGAAAATCCCTTCGCCTTTAATGGGTTTATCCAACAGCCACGCCCAGACGAACCCAAAGAACAGCGTGCCCACCAGGAACATTACCGTGAACATCAACAGGTTAATCAAGGAGTGTTGAAAATCCTTGTCCCCGAACAAAGCCGCGAAGTTTGCAAACCCCACAAATTTAACCGGTTCCACCCCCGAAACTTGCGGCGCGGAGTGATTGTCTTGCAGGGACGTGAACAAGTTAGAGCCCAACAAGCCATAAACAAAAATAGCCACGAGGATGATTGATGGCGACACCAGTAACAGTCCGGGCCCCCACTGCTTAATGCCGTTCGAACTGCGTGCTCGTTTACGCTTCATCGGTGCCCTAGCCTTTTCAGGTGCCTTGACGGCAGCGTTGCCTGACATTTTTGTCCCCTAAATTATGGTCGATGTGGTTGAGATTTTGGGGTTCGCATCGGTGTGCACCAGGTTCTCCGCTCACCTCTGCCGACTGCACAAGGTCGGTTGATGCGCCCCAGTTCAGCCTTACGCCGGCGGGTTTTTGCCATTTTGAAAAACCCGCCGGCGTAAAGACTTGCCTGTTTGAGGGCTACTTCGCAGCAGCCGCTGCAGCCAGCTCACTTTGGAGAGCTGCAACGTCCTTGCTGGAGTTGAACTTGCCCAAAGCGCTCTTCATCTTTTCGGTGGCCGCCAGAGGCAGAGCCGCACCGTGAGCGATAGAAGAAACGATGGTGTCCTTGCCGAAGGACTCCATTGCGGAACGCTGGTAATCCGAGAACTTCGACAGTTCATCGGCGGTCAGGTCGGAACGAGCCGGAATAGAGCCCTTAGCCACGTTGAAAGCAATCTGGCCTTCCTTGGAGGAAATGGTGTTCAACCAAGCCTTCGTGCCATCGGGGTGCTTCGCGCCCACCGGCAGGGTGAAGGAGTCAGCCAGGAAGTCGAATACGCCATCGGTGCCCGGAACCGGGAAAGTCACGTAGTCCTTATCCCATACCTTCTTGGCGTTCTCCCAAGCCGGAGGAGCCCAGTCGCCCATCACGTTGTAGGCAGACTTGCCTTCGATGACAGGTTTCATGGCAGGTTCCCAGTCCTCTGAGAGCAGGGACGGATCGGCGTAGGTCAAAATCTTGGCGTAGTCATCCAAAGCAGCCTTGACTTCCGGACCGCTCCAATCAGTCTTGCCATTCATCAAGCCGTTGTAGGCATCGGCGCCCAAGTCAGCAAGCAGGACGGTTTCCAGCAATTGCAGCTGGGTCCAAGTGGCGCCTACGGTAATCGGGTACTGTACCCCGGCAGCCTTGAGCTTCTCCATGTCAGCAATCCAGCCCTTGATATCTTTCGGCGGAGCCTTGGGATCCAAACCGGCCTTTTGCATGACCTCAACGTTGGCCCACACTACGTTAGCGCGGTGAATGTTAGAGGGGACGGAGTAAATCTTGCCATCCACGGTCAGGAGGTCAACCAGGTCAGCCGGGAAGGCATCGCGCAGCTTGAACTCGTCGTACAGGCCAGAAACGTCTTCCAGGTATCCCGCGGCAATATCCGAGGAAAGCTCGGCGCCAGCGTGAGCCTGATAGGTGTCTGGCGGGTTCTTTGCCGCCAGGTCAGCAGCCAGCTTCTGCTTTGCGTTAGTGCCGCCACCACCGGATTCGGACTGCTTAATCAGTTCCACATCCGGGTGCTGCTCCGCAAAGACTTTCTTTAAGGCGTCAAAACCCTCTTTCTCAGAGCCTTGCTCCCACCAGGTCACTACACCCACTTGAGAGGCGCTGCCAGCGGCGTCTCCGCCGTCTTTACCAGCGTCAGAGGCCTGAGAGCAGGCCGTCATAGTTAGACCGAGGGCCAGAGCGCCCGCAGCCGCAATGAGCTTTCGCATTGAAACTCCAATCAGTTAACTTCATTGTCGTTGTTCCCCGCAGGCATCTTTACCTGTCAGGGACAAGTAACATTCTCTCATATATTCCGTCAGGTCTCGATGGAAAATGGCCGCAACATTACGTTTTCACCTTCAGGACCCAACACGACTAGGGTATTTTGTAAATATTTTGTCAATCCTATGGTTTCCCGCAGGCTGTGTTGCTCAGCTGTCCGCACCGGCTTAAAGCAACAGGTTGCGCCACGCCACCCCCAGCATCAGGAGCAGCGGATAGACTGCGTAACAAAACCACCGGGTATTGGCGTTGAGGTACCCCAAGGTTTCGTTGCGATAGTGCAGAAAAGCCACCCCGATAGCTGGAGTCACCAGGCTCACGGCACCCAGCAACCCGGCTGTCATCATCATGGTGTTTTCCCGCAGCCTCAGCAGGGAAAAAATCAGCGTGAAACCAATCAGCAAACATCCGATGTTGATGAAACCTTGACGGGTTCCCAAGTGCAGCAGCAGCGCCCAGAGTATTCCGGCAACGGACAGCGCCACCGCACCCATCCACGCTGGTGCGCCCGACCACCTTTTGCGAACGTAGTCGATGAGAATCAACACCAGCAACGCCAGGGCGAGGCCGAACACCGGATTCTGCGAAGCCCAGTCTACTGGCCGGTTGAAAGTCACCAGGTCGTAGGGAACTTCGCAGACCAAAGCCAAAATGACCAGGCGCAGCAGGTAGCGCCAGCGGTTAGCAGTCCAAGTGAACCCTTCCGCCAGGAGCCACGCATAAATCGGCACAGCGCACCACGAAACGACTTCGCTTAGCACCGCCGCGGTGAGCGCACCAAAGTTATTCTTTAAGTCCGTTCCGAAAAAATACGGAACTACCGTGGTGGACACCACTTGGAGGGATAGGAAGATACCGGCGATGACTTTGAGGCGAAGATTGCTCAGACCACGCATTCGCCCCGGTCCGATTTCAGGCACACTGTTGGTAGACGATGCCATCTAGCCCTTCACCGAACCGGACATGGACTCCTGGTAGAAACGCTGCATGACGATGAACAGAATGGCAATCGGTACCGAAACCAGCACTGCCCCCGCCGCGAAACGCGCGAACCAGGTGTGGATGTATTCCTTTTCCAGCATCAGCCACAAGCCCAGAGCCACGGTGTAGTCCGACTGGGTGCGGGCGATAACTTTCGCCATCACGAAGTCCAGCCAGGGCCCCAAGAAACTCACGATGGCCTGGTAAACAATCATGGGTTTACAGATGGGCAGAATAATCTTCCAAAACACCTGAGAACGGGTGCAGCCGTCCAGAATCGCCGCTTCGTCCAAAGAGTTCGGAATGGTATCCATGTACCCTTTCATGACATAGAAACCCGCGCCGGAACCGGCGGAATACACCAGAATCAAAGCGAGAATCGTCATGCCGCCGCCGGTCAGGCCCACCGCCTTTAATATGAAGTAAATGGCGGAGACAGCCATGATGCTGGGGAACATACCCAAGATCAACACCACGCTCATGAAAGTGCGACGCAGACGGAACCGCATCCGGCTCATGACGTAAGCCACCATCAGCACGAAGAACACGGAAATCACGCAGGTAAAGCAGGCGATGATAAAGGTGTTCAAGTACATCCGGGGGAAGTCCATGACGGAACGATCCGTGAAAATCTTAATGTAGTTATTCAGCGAAAACTCGCGGGGAAAGAACGTCTTGGTGTAGGGGGCGGGGTCCTTGTTGAAAGATTCGGCAACGACCCACACAATCGGCAGCAACCAGATGACCGCCATGATAGCCAGGAACGTGTGCACCACGATGTCCCCGACCATACGCCGCTTACTGAGACTGCCCATTATGGAAGTCTTGGAACCGGCACTAGGAAGAGTTTCAACTGTTGTGTTGGTAGCGGATGTGTTCATCGGAAGGCCTCCTCGTTCTTGAAGGAACCGGATCTCCGGTAGGTAATGAGCGACACCACCGCCAGCACGATGAAGGTCATGATACCGATGACCGCACCGAGATTGTAGTCGTTTTTGTCTACCGTGAGTTTGTACAACCAGGTGATTAAGAGGTCAGTCTTGCCTGCGGAATCTCCCACCGGCACGGGCGCACCGCGAGACAACAGGTAGATAACGTTGAAGTTATTGACGTTGCCTGTGAAAGTCGTAATCAGATAGGGAGTAAGTACGAAGATGATGTAGGGCATGGTGATGTTGCGGAAAATCACCCAAGAGTTAGCCCCGTCAATCTTGGCTGCTTCGTACTGGTCGGCAGGAATGTTTTGCAAAATGCCCGTAATCTGCATAATCGTGAAAGGAATACCGACCCAGAGGTTCACCACGATGACGGTGACGCGAGCCCAAGTGGCATCCGTAAAGAAGGGCAAGGCTTGGTCAATCCAGCCCCAGTCCATCAGCAACCGGTTGATAGCGCCTTGCGGCTGCAGCATCAGGTTGATGACCAGCAAGGACACGAACTGCGGCACCGCGATCGACATCGAGAAACACGCCCGCCAAAAATTCTTAAAGCGGGTGGTTTTACGGTTGATGAGCATGGCCATGAACATGCCCAAGAAAAAGTTGAGGAAGGTCGCAAAGATGGCCCACACCAGAGTCCATATCATCACGGAGCTAAAGATTCGCAGGTTCACGTCCCCGGAAGAATTGGTGAAAATCGCCCCAAAGTTTTTCAACCCCACCCAGTCGAAAAGCACCAGGTGCTTGTGGTCGTAACTGGTGAAGGCCATGGAAATCATGAAAATCAGCGGCAGGACACTGAAAGTGAGGATACCCAACGTCGGCAGGAACAAAAAGCCGATGTGGGATCGCTTGTCCAGCAAATCCGCAATGTCCTCGCGTATCGAAGGAGCTCGACCATGTTTCGCGGTCAGCACCTGGGCCTTGTAGGCCGAACGTACCGAAAGATTCCACAAACCGATGAAGGCCAGAATGATGAGTATCGTGGCCACACCGTAGAGCAGGATAATGACCGAGTTGTCCCCGGCAGTGTACTCCCAATAGCCGTTGACCAGCACTTTGCCTTGCTCCTGGTCGCCCAGTCCGGGAAGTTTCGCGAGGTAACCCAAACCGTTGGTGAACAGGAAAGCAAAGAACGCTATCTCGAGGAGTAGGAAAATCGCCCCCTTCACAATTTGGCGGTGTGTCAGGTTGCCCAGTCCGAAGATTACGGCGGACGCTTTGGTGATGGCGTCACCTTCCCGGAAAGCAGCTTTGAGGCTATAGGGCGAGGGTGAGACGTAGTCTTTCCCGAGTTTCTTACGTAACCTCGCCTCGCGTTTTGACGTTTGCGTTGCGTCCATTCAGGTTTCCTTCTCAATGAAAAGGCCGACGGCAGAATCCGCGACCGGGCTGCGGGGCCGCTGGGGGGGTTGCCTCTCACCAGCGGCCCGACAGCTTGGAGATGTAGTTATTTAGCCAACCATCTTGGCCAGTTGCTCAGACCACTTCTGGGTTTGAGCTTCGGCGGTAGCCTCGGTGATTTCCTTGTTCAAGATGCCCTTGCCGAAAGCCTGGGCCGGATCCCACCAGGAACCCATCGCGGAGATTGTCGGCTGCAGGATAGAAGCCCCGGAGATGACTTCCAGCTGAGCCTTGGCGGCGAAGTCGTCGTCCTTAACGGAGTCGACCAGGGACTTGTCGGTCGGGACAATGCCGCGCATCTCGTAGTGAGCCTTTTGGGCTTCGGTGGATCCCAAGAAAGCCGCAAACTGAGCGGCAGCCTTGGCGTTCTTGGCGTGCGGGTTGTAAGCCACGGCCTTGGAACCAGCGAAAGCCTCCATCTGGACGTCTTTGCCGTCCAGCTTATAGGTCGGCAGCTTGGCGGCGGCGTATCCATCGCCCAAGGCTTCCTTCACATTGGCGGCATCCCAGGTCCCGGAGAACAGCACATCGACGTCGCCGGCCTTCAGTGCGCCCAGACCGGAACCTTCCGCGTCATCCATGAAGTTCGAGTTATTAGCCAAGCCAACCAAGTACTTTGTCACCGCGGTGGCAGCGGCGTCGCCATCGGCAAAGGTGATGCCCTTGGTGGCGTCGTTACCCTTGTCACCGAAGAACGTCAAACCTGCGCCCTTGGTATAGAAAGACTGAATGAACCAGGAGTTATCGAGCGGGAAAGACACTTTGCCCTTCTCGAGCATCGTGTCCAAAGACTTCACGTCATCAGCCGAGAACTTCTTAGAGTTGTAGTACATGAACCAGGTGTTCGAGGTGAAGGGAACACCGTAGATCTTGCCATCGGTACCGGTGACCGAGTCCACCATGGACGGTTCGTTCTGGTCCTTGACCTGCTTGGCTTCGTTCTCACCCAGCTCGCCGATAGCCTCGGCATCGAGCAAGCCGCCCAGCTGGTCGTTAGCAAACATATAGACATCGGCGGCAGCGGCCGGATCGGTATCTACCTTAGTCTTGGCGTCGCCCTCAGGAACCACGTCATTCTTCCAGGTAATCTTGTATTCCGGATGAGCCTTCTCGAAGGATTCCTCCATCTTAGCCAGCCAGCTGTTGCCGTCCGCTTGGTCCTCTTGCGGAGCCCACACAGACAGCGACACGTCTTCAGTCTTACCGCCAGCGTTATCTCCGCCAGCGCCACCGCAGGCGCTCATGGACAGGGCCACCGCCGAGGCGGCTATCAGACCAAAGGCTTTCTTAAACGTCATGGACATTAATTATCCTTTCGACAGGCGAGGAGGATTTCTCCCCAGCTCAGAGAGCTCCGCAAAGCGGCGGAGAAGCCGACCGCTTTGTCGGAACAAACATTAATTTCAGATGCTAGCATTTTCTTTCTCGCAGGTAAGGGAAATAAAGTCCCAAACTTTGTAATCTGTTACGTCTAAGCACAAAGCGAGATAACTCACAAGGCGTTTGCGCCGGTATTTCCGCGACAGATTCGGGCGCGATGCCCCCGGGCTTTCTGTAAGATGTTCTGAGGTCTTTGCGGCCTCTCGATAGCGAAACCCGGAAAGGATCCCTGTGAACACCCCATACCCCCGCCCAAAGTGGCTGAATAACGCGGTTTTCTATGAAATTTATCCCCAGAGTTTTCAGGATTCCAATGGGGACGGCATCGGGGATATTCCGGGCATTATTTCCCGGCTGGACTACCTCAAAGAGTTGGGGGTCGATGCGCTGTGGCTCAATCCCCTGTTTGATTCGCCTTTCAAGGACGCCGGATACGACGTGCGCGACTACAAGTTGGTGGCCCCCCGCTACGGCACCAACGAGGACCTCATACGACTTTTCGACCAAGCACACGCGCGGGGGATTCGCGTGCTGTTGGACCTGGTGCCCGGCCACACTTCTGAAGAACACGCCTGGTTCCAATCCAGCGCCCACCCCGCACCGAACGAGTTTTCGGACCGCTACGTGTGGACCGACTCTTGGATTGCCGGAGGCGACGGATACCCCTTTATTGGCGGGGAAACCGAACGCGACGGAACCTATATCCTCAACTTTTTCAAATGCCAGCCGGCCTTGAACTACGGTTGGGCTCACCCGAAATATCCCTGGCAAGACCCGGCTTTAGGCCCCTCCGCCCGGAAAACCTGCGACGCGATGGTCGACATCATGCGCTTCTGGCTCTCTGCCGGTGCCGACGGATTCCGGGTAGACATGGCAAACTCCCTGGTGAAACACGATGACGAAGGCAAACCGTACACCATCAAGACCTGGCGTTATATGTTTGACCAAATTCGCCCCGAATTTCCCGAAGCCGCGTTCGTATCCGAGTGGGGCGTCCCCAGCGAGTCGGCACCAGCCGGGTTCGACATGGACTTTTACCTGGATTGGCGGTGGGACAATCACCCTAACGGCTACAACATCCTGCTGCGCAACACGAACACCCCCTATGCGCGGGAAAACGACCTGAGCTACTTCAACGCGGACGCTCCCACCAGCATCTGCGGATTCCTGGAGCAATATGAGCCGCAGCTGCGCGCCGCCGAGAAAGCCGGGGCCTTTTTTAGCCTCATCACCTGCAATCACGATACTTGGCGGGCGGCTCCCCGGCTGACCGAACGGGAACTCAGCCTGGCGTGGGCGACAATACTGACCTTGCCCGGAGTGCCGTTTATCTATTACGGAGACGAGATTGGCCTGCGCCACCAGCTGCTGCCCACCAAAGAGGGCGGTTACGTGCGCACCGGCGCTCGCACCCCGATGCAGTGGGATAGCACTGATAACCTGGGATTTTCCACGGCTGCAACAGCGAACCTCTATCTGCCGGTCGATACCAGCGCGGACGCTCCCACCGTGGCGGCGCAGCGCGCCCAACCGGATTCTTTGTGTCACACGGTGGCGCGCGTGTTGGAATGCAAACGGGAACTCCCGGCTTTGGCGGCTGACGGCGCTTTCACCGTCCTCAGCGCCGAGCCGGAAGGGCGTTTATTCGTTTTCGAGCGTGGCAGTGCCACGCAAAGCCTGATTGTGGCGGTCAATCCGGCGCACGCTCCCGCCGAATATGATTTGGCACAAGCGCGCCCGGTGCGTTTTAGTATCGGCTCGGATCGGGTGGTGGGGACCACGCTAAAGCTGGGACCCCAAAGTTTCGCGATTCTGTAAACCAGACCCGAAAGCTAGGGTTTAAAAGCAGTTTGGGAGCCAGAATCTGGCTCCCAAACTGAGAAATCTTGACGGCGATTTACATAATGCCCAGGGACTTCACGGTGTCGATTTCCTCAGAAGCCTTGTCCGCATTGAACTTGATCTTTGCCTTGGTCTTGTCCGAAAGCTCGAGACCTTCCACAACCTTCCATTCCTTACCGTCGGAAGTCACGGGGAAACCGTAGGAAAGACCCTCGGGAACGCCGTACTGGCCGGTCGAAGGAATAGCGGCGGTGACCCAGTCGCCCGCGGGAGTGCCGCAAGCCCAGGAATGCATGTGGTCGATAGCCGCAGCAGCCGCTGAAGCGGCGGAGGACTTGCCGCGAGCCTCGATAATGGCCGCACCACGCTTGGCCACGGTCGGAACGAAGTAATCGTCCAGCCAAGCCTCATCGACTAGGCCACACGCCGGCTTGCCGTCTACCTCGCAGAAAGAAATGTCCGGGTACTGGTCAGCGGAGTGGTTGCCCCACACAATCATCTTTTTGATGGTGGACACCGGCACGTTGAGCTTTTCAGCCAGCTGGCTCAGAGCGCGGTTGTGATCCAAGCGCATCATGGCGTTGAAACGCGAGGCGGGAACATCCGGGGCGGAGGCCGCAGCAATAACCGCGTTGGTGTTCGCCGGGTTGCCCACCACCAAAATACGCACGTCATCAGCGGCGTTGTCGTTGATGGCCTTGCCTTGCGGACCAAAAATACCGCCGTTGGCGCTAATCAAATCCGCGCGTTCCATGCCCTGCTTACGCGGCATCGAACCGACCAACAGGCCAAAGTTGCAGCCTGAGAATGCCACGTTCGGGTCGTCGGTAATATCGATTCCATCCAACAGAGGGAAAGCGCAGTCATTCAGTTCCATGGCGGTGCCCTCGGCAGCCTTCAGAGCCGGGGTGATTTCCAACATTTTGATACGAACCGGCTGATCCGGGCCGAGCATTTCGCCGGAGGCGATGCGGAATACCAGCGCGTATCCGATATTGCCAGCAGCACCGGTGACGGTAACATTTACAGGACTTTTAGCCATTGATTTAACTCCTTTGTATCGTGTTAAACGCTTCCACTCTGAGCGTCAGCATTCATTACTTTAGCGCAAAAAGCCACCAGGAGGGTAAACCGAACGCCTTGAAAAAACGCAGAATTTCACCCGCTTACTTGTGAGCGAAATAATATTCCAGCAGTCCCCGGGTCGATGCATCCGCTTGTGCCAGAGCCTCGGCGTCTCCGCTGATGGCCGGCCCCAGATTAATGGCCATCGCCTTGCCCAGCTCCACGCCCCACTGGTCAAAGGAATCAATGCCCCAGATTGCGCCTTCGACCAGCGTAATCATCTCGTACAGGGCGATGAGCTCGCCCAGTACTTTCGGGGTGAGGGCCGGGGCCATGATGGAAGTCGAGGGGCGGTCGCCCGGGAAAGTCCGATGCGCCACCAACTCTTCCGGCGTGCCTTCCGCGCGCACCTCGTCGGGAGTTTTCCCAAAAGCCAGCGCCGCGCTCTGGGCAAAGAAATTACCCAGGAACAGTTCGTGCTGTCGTTTCCCGGTCTCGCTGTCAACCAAATCCCAAGTCGGACGGGCGAACGCGATAAAGTCCACCGGAATCAGCCGAGTTCCCTGGTGAATCAGCTGGTAAAAGGCGTGCTGGCCGTTCGTGCCGGGCTCTCCCCAAAACACCTCGCCGGTATCGTAGCTGACCAGAGTCCCGTCACGGCGCACGCGTTTCCCGTTGGATTCCATCGTGAGCTGCTGCAGATAGGCAGGGAATCGGTGCAGATACTGGGAATACGGCAACACCGCGTGGGTCTGGGCGTGCAGGAAGTTGGAGTACCACACGTTGAGCAAACCCATCAGCAGCGGCACGTTCGACGCCGGCGGGGCGGAGCGGAAATGCTCGTCGATGGCGCGGAAACCAGCCAAGAATGCTTCGAAACCTTCCCGGCCGATGGCCACCGCGAGAGACGTTCCCACCGCGGAGTCCACGGAATAGCGTCCACCCACCCAGTTCCAAAAACCGAACGCGTTGCGGGGGTCGATGCCGAAGTCCGCGACCTTGTCCAAGGCTGTGGACACCGCCACGAAGTGCTTAGAGATAGCGTCTTTCGTGGCGGCCTCGGTGTCGTCGATGACGCCGCTTTCCTGCAGGCCGCGCAGCAGCCAGGTGCGGGCGGCTTTCGCGTTGGTGATGGTTTCCAGGGTGGTGAAAGTCTTGGAAGCGATGATGAACAGGGTCGTTTCCGGATCCAGGTCGCGGGTTTTTTCCATAATGTCCGTGGGGTCAATGTTGGACACAAAACGGCATTCCAGGCCGGGCTTCACGTAAGGCCGCAACGCCTCGAAAGCCATGTAAGGCCCCAGGTCAGAACCTCCAATACCGATATTGACCACGGTCTGGATACGTTTGGAACTGATCCCAACCCAAGACCCGTCACGCACCGCGTCAGCGAAGTCGTAAATCCGCCCCAAGACCTCGTGCACATCGGCAATGACGTCCCTGCCGTCCACTATCAGCTGGGTTCCGGCGGGAGCCCGCAGCGCAGTGTGCAGCACCGCTCGGTTTTCCGTGTTGTTGATGTGTTCGCCGTTGAACATGGCCTCACTCAAGTCGCGCACACCGGCCTGGGTGGAAAGCTCCAAGAGTTTTTCAAACACCGCCCCGGTAATCAGGTTCTTTGACAAATCCACGTGCAAATCCGCGGCCGAGAATGAGAGATTCTCCGCCCTGGCGGGATCGGCTGCAAAAGCTTTGCGCAAATCCAGGTGGAATCCCGCGGCCATCGCATTGAGGTCTTTCCATGCTGCCAGGGTGGTGGGGTCTTTCGTTTCCATTGAGTTTTCCCTTCTGTTCAATAGTTTGCCCGGGATCGGGTTGCGTTGCTGTTCTTACGGTTGGTGGTGCGTCATCTCAATCAAGTACGACAGTTATGACTTCGGCCCGCTCATATCAATGACCGGCAGGGGGAAGTCTTTGACCGGCGGATTCGCACTGGCCATCGCTTCAATCAGGGGCCGCAAGCCCATCCACCATTGGTTGATGGGACGGCGCTTTTCCGGATCAACTTGTTTCTCCATCTGAGAAATGTCGTGGTAGGACATCTGGCCGTTTTCCTCGCCGATATATTCGATGGCGCACTGCCCGGAATCCAGGGCGGCATCAATGTGACGCATCGTTTCCCACATCAGCCGTACCGCGAGGAGCCGGTCAAAAGGAGAGGGGGCCCCGCCCTGCTGCAGATACCCTACCGCGTCGATACGAACGTCAAAGCAGCCCTGAGACTCCTGTTTGAACACGTTAGCCATGAATTTCATGTCATAGTTTCCCCCCGCCAGTTCGTTGCGAACCACCAGGGCGAGGCGACGGCCTTTTGCGAACGCGTCACGCATTTCGGTGGCGTGTTTACCTAACGTCTCCAGGCTAATCGGTTCCTCTTCGAGGTAAACTCGCTCCGCTCCGGCGGCGATTCCGCTCATCAGCGCCAGGTAGCCACAGTGGCGCCCCATAGTTTCGGTGATGAAGCAACGTTTCGAGGCGGCAGCAGATTCTTTCATCAAGTCCATGGACCACACCGCGTTATTCAGCGCGGTGTCAGCCCCGATTGAGATTTCGGCTCCCGGAAGGTTGTTGTCGATGGACGCCGGGACGATGACCATCGGTATCTTTAGGGCCGGATAATGTTTCAGTTCCCCGCTGATGGCCTGGGCGGACAGATACGCGTTATAGCCCCCAATCAGCACCAGCGCATCGATATGGTGGTTTTCAATCGAGCGGCCAATGGCATAGAACTGTTCTACCGTGGGCACCTCACGTTTGGTTCCCAGCTCGGCGCCGCCCTGAAAGTCCCAGCCTTCTACGTCTTTCCAGAGCAGTTTGCGGACCTTACCGTCAATGAGCCCTTCCCAAGAACCCTCTATACCCAAGACTTCCAAGCCGCGTTGCAGTCCGAAACGAACCGCGGCCCGAGCGGCCATATTCATCCCCGGAGCCAAGCCTCCCACGTGCATCACCGCAACTTTTTTCGCCTTGCGGGGCAAAGGTTTCAACAGCGAAGGCGGGGTGGACAAGACCCGGAAAATCTCTACCATGTCGGTAAAGGAAGTTCCCCGCGAGGCGATGGCCTGGTCATATTTTGCGGCCTTGATCAGGTCGCGAACATTCAAGGTCGCTGCCACGGTCTGGGTCAGGTCCAGCCGGGCAATCCGGTTGTAGCGTACCCCCATCACTTTGGCCGGGTCCCCCGGTTCCGCCGCAAGCACATCCTGCACCGCGGCATACCCCAGCAGGGTGGGCATCCATCGGTCGTACACCGAGGGAGTCCCGCCGCGCTGAATGTGTCCCAAAATGGTTACCCGAGCGGACTCGCCGGTGCGCTGTTCAATAGCCTCGGCAACATAGTTGGCGGTAATGTCCTGGCCGTCCTGATCTTTCGCACCCTCTGCCACCAGTACAATCGAGTCGCGCCGCCCGTGCTTGCGCCCTTCGCTGAGTTTCGTACACATGTCGTCTTCCCAGCCGGGCGCGGGGGGATCTTCGGGAATCAGGACGTAATCGCAACCGCCCGCCACGGCACTCATCAGCGCTAAATAGCCGCAGTTTCGTCCCATGACTTCCACCACGAAAGTGCGCTGGTGGGAGGCGGCGGTGGACGAGAGCTGATCCAAGGCCGCCAAGATGCGATTCAAGGCCGAATCGGTGCCGATGGTCATATCTGTACCCGCCATGTCGTTGTCAATAGACCCGACGATGCCGACAATGCACAAGGACGGGTGGGCCTTCGCCGCGGCGGCGCTGAGGCGCTTTTCCTTCACCAACTGCTCCAGCAGCTTTGGCCAGTCTTGGCGCAGTTCTTCCGTTCCCCGCAGCGTCCCGTCACCGCCGATAGAAATGAGCCGGTCAATGCCGTTTTTAACCAGATTCTCGCAGGCTTTCAGGCGCCCTTCCCAATCCCGAAACTCCGGGCAACGAGCCGTGCCAATGATGGTACCGCCCTTGGAAATCGTATTAGACACATCCCCCCAGGTCAGTTCATGAATACAGGAGCCGCCCTGAACCGCACCCAACCAACCTTCACGTATCGCGAACGGCTTGGCTCCCAAAACTATGGCGGAACGCACTGCGGATCGCACCGCCGCGTTCATTCCCTGGGCGTCACCGCCCGAAGTGAGAATGCCAATGCGCTTGTCCTGTTTCGGCTGTGTCGCCCTCGTTTTCGCGCTAGATTTCCCAGTTTTTGCCGGCTTCGCAGGCGCACCCATCTGTCTCTCCCCTCAAATCTGTGCCGGTCGTCCGGCCCGGTTTTATTCTCTCGAATTTTTCACCCTTTTGGGTGTTAAACGTGAACTTTCCCGTCCCTAAGCTGAAAGCAACCCGTCAAGGAATTGACGAAACCAATCGAGCAAAGGAGTAATCCATGTCTACTGAAAATGTCACGCCCACTGGGCCCGGCGCGCCCCAGCCCGAGGTGAAAAAGACGCTGGCTTTTGTGGCCTTGGCGCTGTGCATCGTGGCTTCCATCATTATGCTTGCCGGTCACATCATTACAGGTCAACAGGTCGCTGCCGTGGCTGGTGGGGACATTGACCAAATGGGTCTGGACGAGTTGTCCAACGCTATGGACGCCGCCGATAAGGCTGGTAATCAGCTCCTGGTGTATGTGGGGATTGCAGGATTGTTGAACTTCGTAGCTTTCATCCTGAGTTTGGTCGCTCTGATTAAGTCTCGCCCCAAGACCCTGCCCCTGATTATTTTCCTGGTGGTTATCATTTTGCCAAGTATTGCCCTGGCTGTCGGCAGAGCCGTACAAGCCAGCCTCCTCCCTCCCATGTAACCGCTGGCGGCTACATGCCGGGGGCTCCGATTCCCCATTCGGAGCCCCCTCTTTTTTGCCCTCCCCCTAAAAAAGGCTGAATCTTGCCCCAAACTGCTTTTTTTTGGGAATAATGGAACCATGAGTTTCGTGCGTAGACCAGCAGTAGCAGGATCTTTTTACCCCCAAGATCCAGTTGAGCTGCAACAAACGGTAGACGACCTGCTGAAAAAGGCCGCCTCCCTCATCACTAACGACGTTTCGCAAGACTCGCAAGGCAAGCCTCTGCGTCAACTGATGGGGGTGCAGGTCCCCCACGCGGGATACATCTATTCCGGTCTCATTGCCGCGGTCGGATACCAGCTCGTCAGGAATCTACGTCCCCGGCGCGTCGTTATCGCAGGCCCCACCCACCGTGTCGGATTTCGCGGCATCGCACTGAGCGAGGCTGCCGCGTTCGCCACCCCCTTGGGGGAAGTCCCGGTGGATCAGAACGCGCAACGATACCTGGTGGAGCATAGTTCTGCCGCGGAATTTTTCGAGCCCTCCCACGTGGAGGAACACGCCCTGGAAGTCCAGCTGCCTTTCCTGCAAACCGTTTTCCGAGACCTAGACTTTACTATTGTGCCTTTGGCGGTTGGGGATTGCACCCCGGAGGAAGTCTGTGACAGCCTGCAAACTCTGGTTACGATTCCGGGGGAAAACCCTGACGACACCTTGATTATCGTGTCCTCGGATCTGTCCCACTACCTGAGCTACGATGAGGCACGCAAACTCGACACCACGACCTTGTCCCAGGTCATGTCGTTGGAGTATCCTATCGATCCACGCCAAGCCTGCGGCGCTTACGCTTGGTCCGGCCTGATTCGTTTGGCGCGCCGACTGCAGTGGCATCCGCAACTGCTGATGAACGCCAGCTCCGGGGACACCGCCGGGGATAAATCGCGGGTCGTTGGTTATTCCTCGGTGGCTTTCTGGAAGTACAACCCGCCGGAAGATGAATATGGAATCCCGGATCGTTACGGCGCGCTGCTGCCCCAGATGGCCCGTGAAATTTTAGCCGATGCCTTCCGGAACGGCGATGGCATCGGCTCTATCAATACCATCAGCAAATTCAGCGAGTCGGATCGTGCATTTCAAGTGCTGCTCCGTTCGGTCGGGGCTTCTTTCGTGACCTTGACGAAACATGGGCAGCTGCGCGGATGTATCGGCTCGCTCGCCCCGCATCGGATGCTCAGCGAGGATATTGCCGCGAACACCTTGGCTGCCGCTTTTGAAGACCCGCGTTTTCCACCTCTGCAGGCCTCGGAACTCGATCAGACTCAGATTGAGGTTTCTGTCCTCACTGAGCCTCAGGCTTTCGAACGTTTCGAGGGGGAAAGTGATGAATCCTATCTGTCTCGGCTGCGTCCCGGTATAGACGGGGTCATCTTGCGTCGTGGTTTTCACCGGGCGACTTTCCTGCCTCAGGTCTGGGGTGAGCTGCCCGATGTACATGTTTTTATCTCGCAGCTAATGCATAAAGCCGGGCTGGGCACAGAGGAGTTCGGGCCGGAAATTAAGCTCGAAACTTATCAGGTTCAAGCCTGGGGCGAAGCCGAGGTCTGAGCGTCCGCGGCCATAGTCGGGCAGGAAAGCACAAAAAGACGGAGCTTTTCCACGACATCTTGAGGAAAATCGCCCCCCTCTGAGACTGCTTCATAAGCCAAACCGTCGATGATGGAAATTATGACGTCGGGCAAACACGTACATTCGGCAGCCTGCAGAATATCCGCGACATATTCGTCAAAGCGCGCGCGCCCCTCGCGACTCTTTTCCACAATCACCTGGTTTTCAGCCAAAACCAGCCCGTGCAACAGGTAGGTACGAATGTACTGAATGTCCGTAGTTTGCGGGAGCACCGCAGCAACCAAAATTTCGGGCAGCTGGTCGCGCAGTTCTTGGGGAGAAAGCCGTAGCGCGTTGTCGCGGATTTTCCGAGCCCGGTCCACCCAAACCTCGACGTTCAGGCTCGCCGCCTCCATCAGCAAATCTTCACGAGTGGGGAAATGGTATTCAATCGTGGAATGAGGCAATCCGGCTTTTTTCCCCAGAGCACGATAGGTCAGGGCGCTGGGCGAGGAGCGGCGCAGCATCTGAGACGCCGCGGTCAATATCCTGGTCCTGGTATCTAATTGTTGAGAATCACTGGCATTACTCAAAATTACTCAACCCCTTATCTTTAGTGAGCTAGCGAACAGAATCTCCGGTAGTTGCGACCAACCCAGTCTATCCCCGTTTCAAATTTTCAATTTTTGCAAGTAGTTGCGAAATCTCTGCCGATTCATTCTCCAGAGGATTCAGCAGGTCAATCTGCGGGCTCGGCGGGTCGTCTAACCGCACGTAGGACCATCCGATTGAGGCACTCCTGCCAGCCAAATCACACGCTTCCACCACTTTTCCACGCAATAGCGCTCTGGTATTGGCGGGAGGAACCACCTTAGCGCGGGAAACGCCACTCTCATCGACTAGCGGCTTCACACTTCCCGATTTCAAAAGCCTCTCACGCAGCCCGTATCGCTTCGATAAATCGTGAAATGCTAACTCCGCTCGCCGGGCTCTGACCCCACCGAAATCCTTCTCACCAGCGGTGACATGGGAAAGCAGCTGATATTTTAACGACCAGTCGAGTTCGCCACTCAAGGCTGTGAGATCCCCCTCAGTCAGGGCTGTCAGACCGCGAGCGACCACGCCACGCAACCCGAAATCGTCGTCGCCCTCAGGGAACAAATCCACGCTTTCTCGCAATAGTTCCGGACAGCTCACCTCAACCGCGCTGCCCCCGCAGCGCGCCGACATCCGCGCATCTCGGAATCGACAGGAACCTTCTCGGAGGTCGCCGGTTCCTCCGGGGGAATCATAGAGTTGTCGGCACGTCCGACAATAACTCGCTTCAACGGATCAAAGTCGTTCCAAGAACTGACAATTTTTGCCATATCTGTCTCCTTATGGTCTGATGCGCTACCTCGCGCATCTGTTTGTTCATTGTTTTTCGTGTTGTGCAGAGAAGCGGCCATCTTTGGTCAGTTCTCTGTGTACGTCCCGTGCTCCATTCACGGAACGCAAAGCCGGGTAGCCAACTTTGTTTCCCCACTGAGCTTCAATAGGGAGGGTCTGCAGGGTTGCCTAGGCATCTCTCCATCACCACTTGGTACAAGTGTACAGGTATTTGGTACGAATGTACAGGTTTTTTAGAAAAAAACTTTTAATTTCCTAAAATGCCTGATAAAAGGCATTTTTTGGAGAAAAAAGTGGCGCCCCGGATCCCCGAGGCGCCACTTTTTCTGGTTATGTTTACCGCGCTGGTTTTACCGACCCTTCAAGAAGGCCTTGCCCAGCTGACGGTTCAAGAAACTGATGCAGTCCAGCGGGATTTGCTTCGGGCACGCGGCCGCGCACTCGCCGATATTCTGGCAAGCGCCGAAGCCTTCCGCGTCATGCTGGTTCAGCATCGCCACCACGCGCTCGTAGTTCTCGACCTTGCCCTGCGGCAGCAAGCCTAGGTGAGTGACCTTTGCCGAGGTGAACAGCATCGCCGAACCATTCGGGCAGGCCGCCACGCAAGCGCCGCAACCAATGCAGACAGCGGCCTCGAAGGCACGGTCCGCATTGGGCTTGGGAACCGGCACCGAGTGCGCCTCGGGGGCAGAACCCGTATTGACCGAAACGTAGCCACCAGCTTGGATAATGTGATCCAGAGCCTCACGGCTGACCACCAAGTCGCGCAGAATCGGGAAAGCCCGCGAACGGTACGGCTCTACCGTAATCGTGTCGCCGTCCTTGAAGGTGCGCATATGCAACTGGCAGGTCGTGGTGCGGTTCTTGTGCGGGCCGTGGGGCACGCCGTTGATGACGACACCACACATCCCGCAGATACCCTCACGACAGTCCGAATCGAAAGCCACTGGTTCCTCACCTTGAGCGAACAGCTGTTCGTTGAGGATATCCAGCATCTCCAGGAAGGAAGCGTCCTCGGATATGTCGGTAAGGTGATATTCATGGAGCGCGCCCTTGTCGGACGAGCCCTTTTGACGCCAAACTCGTAATGTAATGTTCACTTGTAACTCCGTTGCTTCAGCTGGATATCTTTGTAAATGAGGTCCTCTTTGTGCAGGATTGGCGCAGCCCCTTCGGAGCCGCCATATTGCCAAGCCGCCACATAAAGGAACTCGTCATCGTGACGCAGCGCTTCGCCTTCCTCCGTTTGGGATTCAGCACGGAAGTGACCACCACAGGATTCCTTGCGGTGTAGGGCATCAATACACATGAGCTCGCCGAGCTCCAGGAAGTCTGCCACACGGCAGGCCTTTTCCAGAGACTGGTTCAGTTCATCGGCGCGTCCGGGAATGCGCAAGTCCTTCCAGAACTCCTCACGCAACTCACGAATCTCCGTGATAGCTTCGCGCAAGCCCGCATCGGTACGTTCCATCCCGCACTTTTCCCACATAATGTGGCCCAAACGCTTATGGAAAGAATCGACCGACTCGGTGCCTTGAATGGCCATCAAACGGTCCACCTTGCTGTTGACACGCTCCAGAGCTTCCTGAACGACCGGGTCGTCCTCGCTCAACTTCGGCATCGCCCCGTGGGACAGGTAGTCCGAAATCGTGGCCGGCAACACGAAGTAGCCGTCAGACAAACCTTGCATCAAAGCGGAAGCGCCCAAGCGGTTCGCGCCGTGATCCGAGAAGTTCGCCTCGCCCGCCACGTACAGGCCTTCGATGTTGCTCATCAGGTCGTAATCGACCCACAAGCCGCCCATCGTGTAGTGCACCGCGGGGTAGATACGCATCGGCACTTCGTAAGGATTGTCTCCGGTAATGCGCTGGTACATATCGAAAAGGTTGCCGTATTTTTCCGAAACCTTATTTCGACCCATGCGCTCGATGGCCTCGCTGAAGTCCAGGTAGACGCCGCGAGCCACGCCGTTGATCTTCGGTCCGACGCCACGGCCTTCGTCACACATGTTCTTGGCCTGACGAGACGCGATATCGCGCGGCACCAAGTTACCGAAGGAGGGGTAGATACGCTCTAGGTAGTAGTCGCGATCTTCCTCGGGGATTTCACGAGGATCCTTGCTGCAGTCCTCCGCTTTCTTTGGTACCCAGATACGACCGTCGTTACGCAGCGACTCGCTCATGAGCGTCAGCTTGGACTGGAAGTTGCCATGCTGGGGAATGCAGGTCGGGTGGATTTGGGTGTAGCAGGGGTTAGCCATGTAGGCGCCATGTTTGAACGCCTTCCACGCCGCGGAAACGTTGCAGCCCATCGCGTTGGTGGAGAGGAAGAACACGTTGCCGTAGCCACCACTCGCCAAGACCACCGCGTCAGCAATCCAGGTCTCAATTTTACCGGTGGTGAGGTCGCGGGTCACGATACCGCGCGCCTTGCCGTCCTTGATGATGAGATCCATCATTTCGTGACGCTGGTGCGGAATAACCGTGCCGGCCTTAACCTGGCGGCTCAGAGCCTGGTAGGCACCAATCAGCAGCTGCTGACCGGTCTGACCGCGAGCATAGAACGTACGCGCGACCTGCACGCCACCAAAGGAACGGTTGTCCAGCAAACCGCCGTATTCGCGGGCGAAAGGCACGCCCTGGGCGACGCACTGGTCGATAATGTTGCGGCTGACTTCCGCCAGACGGTAGACGTTATTCTCGCGGCTGCGGTAGTCACCGCCCTTGACCGTGTCATAGAACAAGCGGAAAATCGAGTCGTTGTCGTTGCGGTAGTTCTTTGCCGCGTTGATACCGCCCTGAGCCGCAATCGAGTGCGCCCGGCGGGCTGTGTCTTGATAGAAAAACGCGTCCACGTGGTAGCCAAGTTCGCCCAAAGAAGCGGACGCCGCGCCACCGGCCAGACCGGTGCCGACCACAATAATGTGCAGCTTGCGTCGGTTAGTGGGGTTCACCAGCCCGCCGCGGAACTTGCGGGTAGACCAGCGTTCAGTGATAGGAACATCCATCGGTGCCCGAGTATCGGCGATTTTCTCGCCTTCGGTGTAGTAACCGTCAATCAGTTCAGTCATTGTCTTTCCTTACCTTCCTTACGCCAGCATCGGCATTCCGGCGAGAATAGCCACCGGCGGAGCCAGGAACATAGCGAACACCAGCAGGCCAACCAGACCCGAAATAATCTGAACTGTGTACTGGGTGTTACGACGCAACCAGCCAATGGTTTGCAGAGCAGACCACACGCCGTGAGCGACGTGAAGGCACAACGCCCCCACCGCGATGGCGTAAATCAGCACCATCCACCAGTTTTGGAAGGTCGTGAACATCATGGCGTAAGGATTACCCTCCATCACGGAGATAATCCCCGGCCCGGCAGCGTCAACGACATTTCCCGCCGGATCCAAGAACACCTGGTGGGAAGCGTAGGCGGCCGCGTCGCCGACCTTGGCTAGCTTCAAGGTGAAGTGGGAGATGTGAAAAATCAAGAACAGCAACAGGATAATGCCGCCCCATCTGACGGTGCGTCCCGCGTAAGCAGTCGCCAACGACTTCTTAACCATGTAGCGAGAACCGCGCGCTAGTCCGGCGCGATGCCACAGGGCCATAGCGGAAATAATGTGCACCAGGGCGAAAACTACCAGCAAAACCCTGAGAATCCACAACAACCCTTCATAGGGCAGTATGGGCATGAGGAATGTGCGCAAGTGCAGCGCATAATCGTTGTAAACGGTCGCCCCGGAGAACACTTTGAGGTTCCCGTAGGCGTGCAAAATCACGAACCCCACAAAAAACATGCCAGTGATTGCCATGGCTTGTTTGATGATAACGGTGGTCTTGATTGCTTTGTTATCTGTAGTTAGTGTTGTATTGGCCACGAAGTCGAGCCTATAAGATTTTCCGAGGGCGACTGGACTGAATCGGGTCGAGAGTTTCATTTTACTTCCCCCAAAAACGCTTTGACATGGATGTTTACCTGGGCACTCAGGCCAAAAGTCCCGATTTATCCCGGGGTGTGGGCTCGCGCGCGGCCAACGGGGGCAAAATTTTTACGAAACATTTGAGTTAGAAAAACATTTTCACCATGATGAGGCCGTCCTCCACCGGGTTTTGAAACCACTGCGGCAAACGTGCCCACACGTGGAATCCTTGACTCCCATAGAGCCCCTGGGCTGCCGAGTTACCGGAGCGGACCTCTAACACAGCTCCCGCATAGCCCCGAGCGTGTCCGCGACTTAGACCGTCTGTCAGCAGCTGCGTGGCGTAGCCTTTTCCCCGCCAAGCCGGTCGGGTCGCGAGTGAGAGAACCCGCAATAGCCTGCCCCCACGCGCTTGGGAAGTAACCGCTTGGTTACGCTCAGCAGGAGGAAGGTCGCCAACAGGAACGCTCATTTTCCCCAAACCCCACACGGCCCACGCCACGAAATCCTCGGATTCGCTGAAAATCAACCTGAAGCTGATATCTGGATGTGCCAGCAGGGACGCGATGGTGTCCCGGTCCCAGGCGTCAAGCGCGAAGCACTCCTGTTCGGCGCGTTCCAGGTCTGGCGCATCCTCAATCGAACCGTCGCTAATCATGGTTCACCAGCGATTTTCGCGCCAGCTACGGTTTTTGTTGGATATCCGGTCGGCTCAGATACTGCGGCTCGGTGCCCAGCGAAGCCAGTTCTCCTTGCGCTTCCGGGTCTCCCTCCGTACTGTTCACGAGAGAGGTCGCCGCCCTCGCCAGGTCTGCAAACCTAACGTCTACGGTCTGGCCGCTGACCTGGGTGACGGCGTTTCCAACCAGGAAAACCCCGGCGTCGGCAAACCCCGCAAAGTCGCGGTCCCACCCTTGGGCGACGTCCTCTAAATGTGAGGCGGGACCGACCCAATCCGTGCCGATTTGCGTCAAGCGACCGCCCGTCGGGTCGGGTTTGAACAGCCCGGCATAGACTTCGTGGCGGCGGGCATCCATCAAAGATACTATCCAGCGCGGCGCCCGCCCCCCCGCTTGAGCTGAACAATCAGCACCAGAAAGTACCCCAGCGGCTGCTTGTGCCTGGAGAAGTAGCTCATCTACCCCCACAACCGGGATGTCCCAAGCAAAACCCAAGGTCCGAGCCGTGACCAGACCGACGCGCAGCCCGGTGAACGGGGCAGGACCGCGCGAAACCACAATCTTTTGCGGTCTACCGCCTTCCTGGACCACGGCATCAACCAGGGACGAGAGGGCTTCCACTTGGGCTTTTCCGTCAGGATTCACCTTCACCAGCACGTCGCTGAGGTTCTGGGGATTCACCAGGGCAACCCCCGCCCCGGCACAGGTATCGATAAACAGGTAACTCACAGGGACAATCCTAATGCGCCTCGCCCTTGGAACCGGACACCGTTAAAGTCGGGATGGCGGAAGTCGGCGGAGGCGTCGGCACCATAATCAGCTCTGGGTCGGGCAAAGAAAGCACTTCGGCAGCATCTTCCGTGCGGGATTGCCAACGGAAAGTCAGCCACACCACCAGCAGTGCGATACCGACAATAACGACAGCTAGGACGACCACCCACACCAAGGTGTTATTGCTGGTTGGCAGGGCTTCCGAAGTTGGTGTGGGAGTGGGGCTGACCGTCCCCCACCAAGACTGCACAGCTTCTTGCACTTGGTCCAAATTCACTTCCCCGCCCAGACGAGCCCGCGCCGCGTTAGAAACCGGCAACAACCGTTCCTCATTTAACGTGAACCACCCGCGTATAACCGGGTCATAAACAGGGCGGTTGGGATGGGCGGAATCTGGCGCGGTTGCCAGTAAAGCATGGGCTAAATCCGGCAGCACATAGCAGGCCCCCGGATCCTCCAACCGGATGGGAAGATGGGAATTTTTCGGTTCCTGAACATAGCTGCTGATCAACAGCGCGTTGTCTTCGCGGGTGCTCAACGTTGGTTCGGGTACCCCCGCGGTGGCTTTCGGAGCCAGCGCAGCTCCGCTGGCAGGCACAGAGAGGGGATAAAGATTCTTTTTATCCTCGGTATAGACCACTACCCCAAGTTCTCTGGCATCGATACTGACCGGAGCCACCCACATCTCAATGGGCGTCACGGAGTTTTCCGGGGCGTAGGTGCCCCGCAGCAGTCGCGCAGACCAGGTCAATACCTGGGTCGGAACCCCCACCTCAATCTGAGCTTCCGGGGGAACTTTCGCACTATCCGGGAGGTATTCCCGCAATGATTGCCCCAAAGCCGGGGCCTTGGTGGCAAACCAAACGCGGACATCCTCGGGAAGGTCGCTCTGGGCCTCTCCCGGCAGCCGTCCCGCCGTTATCTCTACGTCCTGAGTCACGCCCCCGACCGAACTAGCGAACGAAATCCCTGGCGCTCGACCAGCTACGGCTTGCCCGACACCCGGCGCAGCAAAACTCATCACCACCGCGCTCAGCAGGACGAAAACCCAGCTCAGTACGGGCTTACGGGCGCGACGCAACGGAAACACTCTCAGCATCGGTTTCTCTATCAGCCTATTTATGAATCCGCCCCGGTCGGGCAGGACTCTGCGGTAGCACCGGGTGCGGCACTCGGGTTTTCCTGCGCTCGCAGAGCCTGCCACTGTTGTACCAAACCTGACAGGTCCCAAGCCCCCTCGAGACTGTGAAAGACGACCCGGCAGGTCGTATCTTCGGGCAGGTCCGCGATGGTTCCCGTGATGGGAGCCGCGGCGTTTTCAGGCCGACTCAAGGAGAGCTTCAGGCAGTGGGCACTGAGCCCCTCCACCTTGTCGGTACCCCATTCGACCACCACCACCGCGGTCTCTAACGCGGATTCCAAATCCAGGGTTTCCACATCGTCCCCGCCCGTCAGACGATAGGCATCCACATGCACCAAGTTCGGCCCCGGCACGTCGGGAGATTTCGTGTGATTGCGGGCAATGATGAACGTTGGGGAGGTGACCCGCTGGTTGACGCGCAAACCGGCGCCGATGCCTTGGGTCAAAGTGGTTTTTCCCGCACCCAGCTCCCCTTCCAGAATCACCACATCGCCGGCTTGCAGAAATGGGGCAAGGGCCCGGCCCAACAGACGGGTGTCGTCAGCGGATTTCGTTTCGACTTCCAACAGCAAGTTCCCCTCGCGGCTCATCGCGTTCCTCCTTACAATAGTTCAACAGTTCCCGCGTTAGCTCTCGGAGCTCAGCTCTCAGGCTGGTCCTCAACATAGACCCGCGGCACGCTGGGGGAAATGCTGGTAATGACTTCATAGTTGATGGTATCGGTCCATTCCGCCCAGTCGTCAGCGGTTGGCAGCGGGGGAACTCCCGGAATGCCCCCGAACAAGCGGTCATTGGCGTCGCCAAAAATAATCGCCAACTCGCCCGGCTCGACCGGGCAGGAAACAGGTTCCCCGGAATCGTCCACAGCCGGACCCAAGTCAACCACGATTTGATCCATCGGAATCCGCCCCACAATCGGGGCTCGCCGGCCTTTAATCCAGGTTTCACCGCGATTTTTTGCCAGGCGATGCAGGCCGTCGGCGTATCCAATCGGCAGCAACCCCAACCAGCGCGGTCCCGGTGCCACCCATTCCCCACCGTAGGAAACCGCGGCGCCTTTTTCAACCCTTTTCACCTGAACCACGTTCGTTTCCAGTCGCATCACCGGACGCACCCCCAGCTGCCCCGACGACGCGATTTCGGGATTCGGACTCAACCCATATCCCGAAATCCCCACCCTGACCAGGTCATAGTGGCTCTCGGGATACCAAATAATTCCCGCGGTGGCGGCGATGTGGCGTAGTTTCGGGCGTAAACCCGTCTCTTGAGCAACCTCCCAAGCCCAATCAAAGTCACTCAGCTGCGACTTGGTGAAAGCCTCAGCAGCGGCGGTGTCTTCGTCCGCGCGCGCCAAATGAGACCAGATAGCGCTGACTTCAATGAGTCCGGCACGTTCCCGAGCCCGAGCCAGCTTGCAAAGCACCGGAAAATCTTCATTTGTCGCTCCGGCCCGGCACAGTCCGGTATCAACTTTCAGGTGTACCCGGCAACGCAGCCCCGCCGCATCGCAGGCTCGCGAAACCTGATCCAGCTGATCCAAGGTGGAAACCGAAATGTCGATTTCCGCTTTCACCACCTGTTGCAAATCCGTTTGCGGGGTGTAAAGCCAGGTCAGGATACGGGGGCGGGCAGCGGTGGGCAGTCCCATAGCGGCGGTCTGATACAGACGCGAACGCATCATGGCCGAAGTGGGCGTGTCGACCAGGTGGTCACGCGCGACGCCTTGCCTATCGAGATATTTGCGCAGTTGGAAAGCTTCACTGGCTTTGGCGACGCCCAACCATTGAGCGCCAGCACCAAGTGCGGCCAGCGCCATACGCTCAATACCATGTCCGTAAGCATTAGCTTTCACAATCGCCATTTGTTGACAGTGCGGGGCAAAATGCCGCATTTGGGCAAGATTTTCCTGGTATGCACTGAGATTCACCACGGCGCGTACCGGCCATTGGGGAACATCCACGTTGGTCATAATCTTCCTTTACAAAATTGTTTTCGCACTTCTTAGTTTGTCACGTTTAGTTTGACCGGGATAGTTTATAGCTCGGCCAAAGCCCGGGGAATCGCCTTGATAATGGCGGTGGCACGAGGGGTGGGCGCGGCTAAACGGCCCGCTTCGGCGTGCAGCCAGGCCGCGACAGCTGCCAATTGTCCCAAATCCAAAGTTTCTCCGGTTTTCTGGGCTCGGGCATTCGCGGCAGCAAACGCATAACCCAAAATTCCCGCCAGCACATCCCCCGAGCCCGCCGTCGCCAAGTCTCTGGTGCCGTGCGTCAGGGAATAAACCTGTCCCCCCGGGTTGGCAATGGTGGTGGTCGGTCCTTTCAAAAGGACGGTGGCCTGCGTGTCCGTGGCAAGCTGTAAAGCCCAGTCATAAGGGTTGGCCTCAATAGTTTCTCGGGTGGTTTCCAGACCGAGGTGGGCGGCCAGTGCCGCCGCCTCACCAGCATGGGGAGTCAGCAAGCAGTATGAGTCCGGTTGGATTTCCGTTCCGATAAGTTCCAGCGCGCCGGCGTCGAGAATCACCAATTCGCCGGGGTCGCGGCGGCGCCACGCGCTGAGCATTTGTTCGCGATGCCGCGGTGAGCCCGCCGCAAAACCGGGACCGATAATCCGAGCTTGGCACCGGCCTTCTCCCAGTACAACTTCCGGGCAGGCCTGCAACACTACCGACTGCACCGCGGGTTCGCCGAGGTAACGCACAAAAGACTCCCCCGCGTTCAAGGCAGCACTGGTCACCAAAACTCCGGCACCGGGATAACGCGAGGATCCCGCCATTACGCCCAAAACTCCGCGGGAATATTTGTGATCCGCGAACTCCGGCCGGGGCCACTGTTCGCGCACATCAGCGCGTTCAATCAGACCTGCGCCGGGCTGCATAGCCTGGAGGGGCAGGCCGATATCTTGAACCTGCAGGCGGCCTATCGTGAGCGCGCCGGGACCGACCAGCATTCCGGTTTTCGCCGCCCCCATCGTCACGGTCAGGTCGGCTGGCAGCAGCCCCTGATCCGAACCCAAATCAGCACCTTGGCACAAATCCAGGCCAGAGGGATGATCGCATGCCACCACCAGGGGCAAAGTTTCCTCCGGCCACTGGATGAGCAACTCACTGATGCCCCTTACTAGGGATAGCGCGGGTTCCCGCAGGGGGGGACGGGCTCCGATACCGATAATGGCGTCAATGATGGCAACCGGTTTCCAAGACTTTATCGCGTTCAGAGCCTCCCCAACTGTCTCGGGCAGCACACTGGGCCAAAACTCCACCCCGGCTTGCCGTGCGGCCGCCGCACCGCGCTCGTGAATATGTTTCGAGGTTGGCAGGACCGCGACCGGATAGCCGCGCCGCCGCAGATACGCAGCCCCGTACAGGCCATCGCCACCGTTGTTGCCCGCTCCGACCAAGACCAGAACGCGCCGGCGTCCCCGGGGAACCGGCAGTGCCACAATGGCCGCATCAGCTCCGGACAAAGCTCGATGCGTGTGGTGAGCCAACGCGTAGGCGGCTCGCCGCATCAGCGCGTCCGGGCCTTGCTCTCGGTCAGCCTGCGCGACCAGAGGTTTTTCCATTTGTGCAATCAAATCTGGCGCATATCCCCAAATCACGATTTCAGCCTAGACGAAAATCAGCACATAGTCAGAGACTTAGATGCGCTTGCGGTTTTCAACCGGCAGGAAAACTAGGTAATCTTAAAGTTAGGAAAGCCCGATGACTATACAGCGGGGTCACTGTGTACATGAAAGGTAACCATGTCGAAAAAAGACAACCTTCAACTGTGGCTTCTTTCCACCCCAAAACGCCTCGTAGCAGGACTGTTCCTACTGGCTGGGGCGGGGATTGTCCTGGTGGCGGTGACGCTGTTCATAGTCGCGCCGCAAATCGCCGCTATGCCTGACCGGGACACCGACGAAACGGGTGGCTCTCAACCCACCGAAAAAATCACTTCCCCACTTCTGGTGGAAGTCACCGGCTCTAACTTCCGCACCAACTCCACTCTGAGAATGGCTCCCGCACGGTCCACCCCCTCAGAAATCCCCGATTCCACTTCGCCGCAGACAGACACCACCGAGGAGCCGTCAGAAGCTCCTGATTCTCGCTCGGAGACGCTCAATCTCGATGGGGTTGAAGACCTCACGTATCCCAAATCCTTCAGCAACGTTTCCGAATCGTCTGCGCGACCCACCCCAAGCCACACTCTGAAACGGACCTCGACACCCACCCGCTCTGCTGCGGCGAACCTTAAGAAAGAAACCATCGAGTCCGGCGACCCCGTCGAGTTCACCGGAATGCAGGCCTTCTTTAAGGATCTAAAAACCGGAAATTTTGGCGCTATGCAGCGCAGCTGCTGGCTGATCACCCCGGAAGTGTTCACCGACCGTTACACCACCCCGCCCGCCCAAAAGGCTCTGCTGCACGCCTTGTCACAGACCCCGAAAGTTACCGATGACGGCGTGACTTGGAAGGACTCCGACGTGGAGTTGCGAACCAGCTGGAGCGAGTTAGCTGACCGGTATTCCTGCCCGACAGTGATTTACGACGGAAAGATGGATTCGGTCACCCCCGAGGACGTGTCTTACCTGCTGGCACGGATTATGGCTCGTTCCAGCTACCCATTCAATGGCGCCGACACGGAGGAAAACTATCCGACTCTGTGCGAGAAATGGAGTCCCCCGCCAGGCATCACGAAATACACCCCGGAGGCTTCCCGGAAACTGCGCTATGACGAGGAAGGGCACCTGGACGATGACACGTTTGAAGCGTTGCAGGATTTACGTTCCGAGTCCATTCACCTTTACGCGGTGAAAAACACCTACCCCATGTATATCCGAGCGGCACACTCGCAGTTGGAGGAGCCTTCCGCATACTTCTACCGCGATAAGGACGGCAGCCTGTGCTTGGGGTCGGTGGTCAAAAAGTCATGAGTGAAAATTATGGTGCTCCCACCACCGAGTTGATGGAAGATTTCCTGACGGATCCTCGCGGCACCCAAGAAAAACTGCGCGAGTATCAATACGGTTCGGCTATGCGCGAGATTATGGCCGCCCGCCCGCATCAGGCTTCCTCGGGTCTCGAGGAAACTGCCTCACCTTTTGTCATGTTCACTAGGGAACAGTGGTCGGCTCTGTCGGATCAGACCCCTCTGCCGCTGACCCAGGCTGACGTGGAGCGTTTGCGCGCTTTGGGCGACCCTATCGACTTGGCTGAGGTGGACGCGATCTACCGCCCTTTGACCGCCCTACTGCAGATTTATGCCGCCGGGACGACCAACATTCGTTCCCGGCGCGCTGATTTCTTAGGTGAATCCGCGATTCAGCACACTCCTTTCGTGATTGGGGTGGCCGGTTCGGTAGCGGTGGGAAAGTCCTCCGTGTCGCGGCTATTGCGCGAGTTGATGAGCCGCTGGCCGGGCACTCCTCGGGTCGATTTGGTCACCACGGACGGATTTTTGCACCCCAATGCTGAGCTGGTGGCTCGCGGGATTATGAATCGCAAGGGTTTTCCTGAATCTTATGACCGTCGTGGGTTGCTGCGTTTTCTGGCGGCGGTAAAGTCCGGGGCTCCCGAGGTAGCCGCTCCTGTATATTCGCACGTCACCTACGATATTGTGCCCGGTAGGTCTCAGATGGTTTGCGCCCCGGATGTCCTCATCTTGGAGGGGTTGAACGTGCTAGCCCCGCCTCTGATTGCTGACGGCGGCAAAAATTCTCTGGCGGTGTCGGATTTCTTTGATTTCTCTATCTATCTGCACGCCCGCCCCGCAGACATCGAGCAGTGGTATCTGTCGCGTTTCCAGCAATTGCGCACGACCGCTTTCAAACAACCCGACTCTTTCTTCCGTGAGATTGCCGCCTGGAGCGATGAACAGGCAGACTCTCATGCCCGCCAAATCTGGCGGGAAGTCAACCTGAAAAACCTCCAGGAAAACGTGGCCCCGACCCGTTCTCGTGCCACCCTCATCCTGGAGAAAGACGCTGACCACCGCGTGCACCGCCTGCACCTGCGCAAAATTTAGGGTCTGGCCCGCTTCACCAGCCTCACCAGGACGTTCCGTTCACTTCTGTGGTTCGCTATCGGTCGATTCTTCTGACGAATCGCGTCGACCCGACTGAAACCGCCGCTGCAGCCAAGCGACCAAACGATCCAGCAAGAGACTGAGGATTACTCCCCCCACCATCCCTACCAGGGTCGCTAACAGTGGATGGATTGGCCCCAGGATGCTTCCGGAGGCGAAACCGATAGACATTCCGTAGGACACCCAACAGATTACGGCAGTCAGGTCGGTGCGCAAGAAACGACTGTAGGGAAAACCGGTCGCTCCGGCACACATATTGACCGCCACTCGCCCACCGGGAACAAACCGAGCCGCAAAGATAAAGGATGTGCCGCGCTTGTGCAAAAGTTTCGCGGTTCGCTCGAAAGCCTGTTCGCCCTTGCCGTCCCGCCACGATTTGATGCGCTGCACGTGGATGCGTGTCCCCAGGAAGAAAGCGAAGGAATCACCGAGGGTCGCTCCGACGACGGCACAGAGAAAAATGCCCGGGAGTGGCACAACTTGGCCGGGAGCGGCGAAGTACCACGAAGTTAATCCGATGACGATTGACTCGGCAGGCACGGGCGGGAAAAAAGCGTCCGTAAAGCACATACCCGCTAAAACCAGCAGAGCCAAAGGGGAACCGGCAAAGCTGTGAATCCATTCCGTGATGGTTTGCGAAATCGGCACCCAACCGCCATCACCGCCTGCTGTGCGAAGCAGGGCCAGGGCGGGGGCTGCGTTTAGAAGTGCCGGAGTCAGCATATTGCCCGCGAGGCTCTATTCCACCGTAACCGACTTGGCCAGGTTACGCGGCTGATCCACGTCGTATCCCAGGTGTCCCGCCATCCGCAAAGCCAACAGCTGCAACGGAATCACGTCCACTAGGGGACGCATCAACGTGGGCGTGGGAGGCACCCGCCACACCACGTCCGCAAACTCGTTCACGGAATCGTCCCCGTCTTCGGCCACCACCAAAGTCACGGCCCCACGCGCCCGGACTTCTTCGATATTAGACACGACTTTGCGGTGCAACTCGGGTCGGCGCGGGGTGGGAACGATAATGACAACCGGCTGCCCGGACTCCACTAGGGCAATAGGGCCGTGCTTCAGTTCCCCGGCTGCGAATCCTTCGGCGTGCAGATAGGCGATTTCTTTCAGTTTCAGCGCCCCTTCCAGCGCCACCGGGAAACCGACGTGACGTCCCAGGAAAATCACTGATTTGATGTCGTCAAGGTTAGCGCCTAAGTCAGCCGAGCCCGCGTACCGGTCCAAAACGGTTTGCATCCGCGCCGGCATCTGACCAAGTTTTTCCAGGTAATCCGCGATTTCATCAGCGTATTTGTTGCCGCGGACCTGAGCTAGGTACAGACCTAACAGGTAGCACGCCGCTATCTGGGCGGTAAACGCCTTGGTGGAGGCCACCGCGATCTCCGGCCCGGCGTGGGTCAACAGCACCGCGTCAGCCTCGCGAGAAATCGTAGAGCCGGGAGTATTCACGATGGCCAGGACCCGCGCCCCTTGCTCGCGGGCGTGACGGATGGCCATAATCGTGTCCATGGTTTCCCCGGACTGCGAAATCGCCACCACCAGGGTGCGCCGACTCACCACCGGATCCCGGTAGCGAAACTCGTGCGCCAGTTCGACCTCACACGGAATCCGGCACCAGTGTTCGATAGCGTAGCGGGCCACCTGCCCGGCATAGGAGGCCGTACCGCAGGCCACAATGATCACCGAGGTGATGGAACGAAACACTTCGGCTTCAATCCGCAGTTCGTCCAAGGTCAGCGCCTCGGCGGCGTCCAGCCGCCCCGCAATGGTGTCCCCCACCGCCCGGGGCTGTTCCCGGATTTCCTTTTCCATAAAGGTGTCGAAGCCTTCTTTGGTGACGCGGTCGGTCGCGAAATCGACTTCAAAAGCCCGTTTGCGCTGAGTGGGATCCTGGGCGATGACCTCCAGACCTTGCGTGTGCAGGATTTCGTTGCCCTGCTGGTCCAGGACCAGCACTCCGGCCGGGGTCACAACCACTACTTCATCCTGACCAATTTCCAGCGCCTGTTTCGTGCGCGCCGCGAAAGCCAACACGTCAGAGCCGAGGAAGTTCATCCCTTGTGACAACCCCAGTACCAGCGGAGACGACCGCCGCGCCGCCACGATGACTCCCGGTGCATCCGCGTGCTCCACCAACAGCGTAAACGAACCTTCCAAATCCCTGGTGACCTTTAGCATCGCCCGCGCCAACCGGGTCGCCCCCGTCGCGCAGTTCAGGTTCGGATCCAGGCTGTGCAGAGGGGTAGTTCCCGGGATAATCGGCTGTTCACCAGTGTTTTCCCCGGCATTCCCGCTCGGTTCGGCCAGGTAGGCACGCTCCAGCAGATGAGCGACCACTTCGGTGTCGGTTTCGCTGACGCATTTGATGCCCAGAGCTTCCAGGTGGGCGCGGTAAGGTTCCGCGTTTTCGATAATGCCGTTGTGTATCAGCGCCAGTTTGCCGTCATAAGACAGGTGGGGATGGGCATTTTCACGAGTTACGCCCCCGTGGGTGGCCCAACGGGTGTGCCCAATCGCGGTGGTAGCGTTGGGTAAAGGGCGCTTTTCTAAGGTTTTGCGCAGTTCGGAGAGCTTTCCGACTTCCTTTTCGACCGTGATTTTGGGACTCGCGCTGGTCGCGTCGACCACCGCGATTCCGGCTGAATCATAGCCGCGGTATTCCAGGCGGGACAGCCCTTCCAGGACAGTTTCCTCAGCGAACTTGGAGCTCTCGTTTCCGACGGCACCGACAATTCCACACACATTTCCTCGCTTTCACGGCGCGGTTTTAAAGCGCTAATAGTTCCTGTACCCGTCCGGCGAGGGTTTGAGCCTCCGCATCGGCCTGTTCCTGAGTCGCGGCTTCTACCATGACCCGCGCCAGGGGTTCCGTACCGGAAGAACGCAACAGCACCCGACCCGTATCCCCCAGGCGCGCTTCGGCCTGCGCGACGTCCTCGGCCAAGCGCGGATCGTCCACGCGGGTTTTGTCCACTCCGGGAACATTAATCAGGGTTTGGGGCAGTTTTTGGATGGGCGACACGAGTTCGCTCAGAGCGGCCTGGTGGGAGGCCACAGTCGCCGCCACTTGCAGAGCGGTGAGGATGCCGTCACCGGTGGTGGCGTAGCGGGCATTGATAACGTGGCCGGACTGTTCCCCGCCCAAAATGTAGCCGTGGGCGCGCATTTCCTCCAACACGTAGCGGTCCCCTACCGCGGTGGTGGGGGTCTTGATTCCCGCCTGCTGCATCGCTAAACGCAGCCCGAGATTACTCATCACGGTCAGTACCAGGGTGTCCTCTGTCAGTATTCCCGCCCGGTGCATGTCCAAGGCCAGCATCCCCATGATTTGGTCGCCATCTACCAGGTTTCCGGCACCGTCCACCGCCAGGCAGCGATCCGCGTCCCCGTCGAACGCCACCCCGAAGTCTGCCCCGGCGGCTACCACCATGGATTTCAGCTGCTTGGGGTGGGTCGAACCGCAGTTCAGGTTAATGTTGCGCCCATCGGGAGAGGCGTTAATCACGATGACGTCCGCGCCGGCTTCGCGCAGCGCCCGCGGACCGATTTCTGAAGCCGCCCCGTTGGCGCAGTCCACCACGATTTTCAGCCCGTGCAAAGACACCGGAACGGTGTCTACCAGGTGATTAACATAGGCATCGTCGGCGGCTTTGCCGTTGGCGACCACATCGCCGACCCCGGAGCCGAGCGGCCGTTCCCAGTCCTGGCCCAACATGGCTTGAACCCGGTCCTCCATCTCATCAGGCAGTTTGTAACCGCCACGGGCAAAAAACTTGATGCCGTTGTCTTGCATCGGGTTGTGCGACGCGCTTATGACCACACCCAACTCGATGTCTTGGGATTCCGTGAGATAGGCCACACCCGGAGTCGGGATGACGCCGACGCGAGTGACGTCCATGCCGGCACTGGACAGCCCCGCCGCCAGGGCGTGATCCAGGAACTGCCCGGAAACGCGCGTATCGCGGCCAATAATGGCTCGCGGCTTGGCCGGTTCTTCCGGTATCAGCCGGGGACGCTTAATGCCGGTGCGCGATTCCGTCATAGCCGACTCGCGTTGCTCTTTCAACAGGTCTTTCACGATGGGCATCTGGCCGGTGGCCATAATTTTTTCTTCTACCACCAGGCGTGCCGCAGCCACCCCCAAGTTCAAAGCCAGTTCCGCGGTAATGTCTTCGTTGGCAAGTCCGCGAACCCCGTCAGTACCGAAAAGTCTTTGCGACATAGTTTCCGCCTTTCTCGTTTCCTAACCTCACCATTATCCCACGCCCGCGCGCAACCGCCACATCCCCGACCCGCGGTGGGACTCCGGCTCAGGATGATTGGGTCACTGAAAGTGTAAAAAACCGAAAAAACTGCGCAACCCCGGGTACAATAGCGGATGCAATCATAAATTGCAATTACACGCTAATATGTATGAACTCGCATTCACTTATTCAAAGGAGAATAAATATGCATAAAAAGCGCATGGCTATAGGCTTTCTACTTGCTCTTGCACTGGGGATCGGAACTCCCACGGCCGCATTTGCTTGTACCGGGGTTATTGTCGGACCCGAACTGACTACTGATGGAAGTTTCTTCTTTGGTCGTACCGAAGATCTAGAGATTAACCATAATAAGGCATATGTTATTCACGAGGCCGGATATTTCCAACCAGGACAAACTATAGAGGACGTTTCCTACGGAACGGATGCTGGCTATCAATTTACATTTGCAAATCCTTCATATAGGTATAACGGAGTTAACGACACCACCCCTGAATACGGAATCTTTGATGAGGCTGGCTTTAACGAAAAAGGACTAATGGTCGATATGACCGTTTCTGCAAGCGCCAACGAAGCTGTTCTGGCCCAAGATCCACTCTTGGACGGGGAAGACGGCAACCGTGTTGGTCTGACAGAGGCAATCCTCCCCACGGTCGTTTTGGCCACTTGCGACACTCCGGAAAACGCGGTGAGATTTATTGCTGACGAACTGGCAACGAAAGGGGCAGCAGAAGGCAATGCCCTGGTTGTAGCCAGCAAGAGCGACCTGTGGTACATGGAGATTTACACCGGACACCAATTTCTAGCCATGCGCTACCCGAAAGACAAGTTCTCAGTTTTCCCCAATACCTTCTGGATTAATGGCGTCACTTTGACCCCAGGGGAAACTACCAATAACTATGTTGTCTCCCAAGACGGCAATTACATCTTCTCGAAAGGTCTGTTCAGCACCGCTAAAGCGGCCGGAACTTTCAAGGGGGACGAAGCTCGGCATTACATTGAGGCGCGGGAATCTTACGCTGATCCAGAGGTCGATTCGCGTGATGCCTCTCGCGCTGCTTCGGGAATCAAGACCCTGAATCCCAGTGCCCAGGTTGACCCAAAGGGAACCGCCTTCCCCTTCTTGCAAAGTGCCAAGAAAAAGAGCATCTCACTAGAAATGGTTATGGACACTACGCGCAACCGTTTTGCCAATCTCGGAAATCTTCCGGGGAATGACACCGGTGAGAAAGGTTATTATCCTATCGGTAACCGTAATGTGATGGAGGCTCATGTTTTCCAAATTCCAACTACTGCGACGGATAGTTTTCCTGCCGTAGAATATTTAGCTCTGGGATCCACACTCACCTCTCCGTACGTGCCGTACTACTTGGATCAGACTGCCGGTTTTTCCCCGGCAATGAATAGGTCCAATGAGTACACTTCTAACTCGGTTTATTGGACCGCGATGGATATTTTGCACATGGTCGAGACGAATCGCTCTAAGTATCAACCCATAGTCAATGCCAAACTCTCGCCGGTTCAAAAAGAGATTCTGACTGCAACGAAATTAAGCGACGAGGGGACGTCAGCGCGCACCGCGTGGAACACCAAAGCCGCTTCCAAGGCCTTTGCGGCTATGCAATCGGTACAAACTGAGTTGCGGACTAAACTGTTCCAAGATGGTTATACCTCTTCATCGGAGCGGGTACGGAAAGCAGGCTTGTCAGGAGGGGAATTCCGTCTAACAGTTCCGGCTGGAGTCACGGATACCGTCTGGAAGCTCAGTTTTGATTCCAAATCGAAAGCCCTTTCCATAGTTGATGCCTATGGGGAACCTGTTGGGGTACCGGCCGGCGTACCTTTTAACATCACCATCAGGAAAGCCACTTACGAAAAGAATCCTGGTCTTACTCTGGACGGGCAACCTGTACAGGCGGCTTTACAAGGTGACGTATATGTTTGGAAGTACTCCACCACCGTAGGCCGTTACAGCGGTAAGAATCGTCAAGCCGTGGCAGCCAATCTGTCCAAGTCGTTCTTTACGAATGCTAAAACGGCCTTCATTGTGAATTCCCAATCTTGCAGCGATGCCATCAGTGCGGCGAATCTCTCGCAGGGGCAAGCCCCGATTCTTTATACCCATGGAATCGGTCTTGACGAAGTGACTCAAACCGAACTCGCTCGATTGCACCCGCAGACAGTTGTCCTGGTCGGCGGGACCGGAGCGGTCAGCAATGCTGTGCAACAGACTGTGCGCACGCTGCTGCCTTCGGCACGGGTGACGCGGATTGAAGGATCGAGTCGTTATGCAGTGAACGCGCAATCCGCAAATGAGTTTTCTCCGGATACGAACACTATCGTGATTGCCCCAGGACAAAACTGTTTTGCCGCAGTAAACGCCGTGTCCTTCGCTAAGAATCTCAACGCTCCCGTATTCTTGGTTTCCAGCCAAGAAGTTCCGCGAGAAATATCTGAGCAAATCAAGCGCCTGACTAAAGTGAAACAAGTCGTCATCGTAGGAAACGAGACCGACGTGTCCGCTACGGTGCAATCGAAACTGGATGAATTGACAGGAGTGAAGTCCTCTCGGCTGACTTCTCAGAATCAAATCCAGCTCAGCGCCGCGCTGGCAGGGAATATCTCTGAGCCACGACAAGCCATTGTGGCCAGCGGTATGGAACCGGCCGATGCTTTGGTTGCTGCACCGCTCGCCCAGCATCTCAATTTGCCGTTGGTACTTTCAACGCCGGATCAACTTGACCCCTCCGTGGTCCAGTACATCCAGAAGACGAAGTCCATCAAACAGGCGATTTTTGTCGGTGGTCCCGTTCCCCTCAGTCAGTCCCTTCGCGCGCAGATGCAGGGGATTTTGAACTAGAGCACGGATTATCGAGGCATTGTTATCACTGAGGCAACGTCGCTCAGTTATCCGCATAAATAAATACCTGCAGCCGGGGTCACCGTATTGGTGTTGCCCCGGCTGCATTTTGCATAATTAGTATTCCCGACCCATTTGTGAAGTCGCGAAAATCGGGATTGTTGGAATTCCGTCAAAATCGCTCGTGACTAAATCGCACCCGCCACTTGGGTCACTTATATGGGTCCTAATTCAGTGGAACCCGGGTAATCCCGGGTTCCACTAAACTTTGTCGCAGGCAGCGATCAACGCTTCGAGTACTGAGGCGCCTTGCGAGCCTTCTTAAGACCAGCCTTCTTACGCTCCACGGCGCGAGCGTCGCGGGTCAGGAAGCCGGCTTTCTTAAGCGCGGGACGGTTAGCGTCACGATCGATTTCGTTCAGCGCGCGGGACACGCCCAAGCGCAGCGCACCGGCCTGGCCGGAAATACCGCCGCCGTCAATGCGAGCCTTGACGTCGAAACGCCCCTGCAAGTCCAACAGCACGAAAGGTGCCATGACCAATTGCTGGTGCAACTTGTTCGGGAAGTAATCTTCCAGGGTACGACCGTTGATAGTCCAATTGCCGTTACCCGGAACCAAACGCACGCGGGCTACGGCTTCTTTACGGCGCCCCAGCCCCATGCCTTTGTCAATACGAGAATTCCCACGACCCGGTTCATCCTGAGCCGCCGGAGTCTCGGTGGTGTATTCGCTGGGGACATCCTCCAGCTCTTCGATTTCTGCAGTGGTCTTCGCCACGATACTCCTTGAGGTTTTGCGAACCGCGCTTATTGCGCGATTTGCGTGAGTTCAAAAACTTCCGGGTTCTGGCCGGCATGCGGATGTTCCGGTCCGGCGTAAACCTTCAGCTTCGTCAATTGCTGTTTGGAGAGGCGGTTATGAGGCATCATTCCCCTAACTGCCTTCTCGATGATTTTCTCGGGTTGCTTGTCCCGCATTTCCTGGTAAGAGGTCGCCTTCAAGCCACCGGGGAAACCCGAGTGGTGGTAGGCAGTCTTTTCAGTCCATTTGTTGCCGGTCAACACGACCTTTTCCGCGTTGATAACGATGACATAGTCTCCGTTATCAAAGTTGGGAGCGAAGGTCGGCTTGTGCTTGCCGCGCAGCAAGGTAGCCACCTGGGATGCCAAACGTCCCAGCACGATGCCATCAGCATCTACTACGTGCCACTTCGCGTCAACGTCACCAGCCTTGGGTGAATAAGTACGCACTTCTCTAGCCTTCAATTCTTAATCGTCGGTCTCATCACTTTTGTGATGATGAAAGTTTGCGTGTGCCCCGGGATGACAGCGGTATGAGTGGGAATGGTCACCAACTCGAGGGCATACAACCGTTTAATCTTAGCGATTTCGCCCGCCTGGGTCAAAATCACGGCGTACCTTATGTATTTTGAGCGCGAGGGCGGTGTGGTGCCTCATATAGTTTGAGCACGAAAATATATTGTTGGTATGAATGATGGAGTGGCTTCTATGGGTGCTCATGTTGAGTTCACGAAGAGGATCGTGTTCACCGCCTATAGGAGGACGTGATTGTAGAGAATGCTAGGTTGCGGCGGGCAGCAAACCGATTAGAAAGTGAAATCAGGGAGCAAAACCAGCCAACCACACCACAGTCGGAACCGGTGCGGTCAGTCCTGAAAGCAATACAGGCCCCCGCCCCAAACCCGGGGAAGATTTAGCGAAAGACCTTAAAACTCGCGCCGAACAGCCCAAAGCAGAACGCGACCAAACCAAACGCCGCAAACAACACCGACACGGGCGCGGCAGATAAGAGCTACTTCTTCGAGGAGTGAATCTTGAAGATATAGAACGCCAAGGCTGCTAGCATAAACGCTGTTGTTGATGACGAAATCTGGGCGAGTACGAATGATGGCTCTTTTATTAGAGCAAAAATAGTCCCGATAATGCCTGTAACTACCGTAACGCAGGCAAGTACTACAATAAGTGTTCTTAGGGCACGCATTATTGTGACCAGCATACTGGTAGTGCGTTTGATACAGCGCTAGCATTGCAGCTATTCAAGAACACCGTAGGCCAAAAAGCTCTCCAGCCGTTTTTTCCTTTACAAGCGGACATGGCTTTTATTACTGCGGAGGTAGGTGAATCCGGATGCATTGTATCTGAGCTTGCCTGAAGGGCAGAGGTATATTCGTCTAAAACTTTTTTATCAATCGAATCATCAGATACGGCGGCTGCATAATCGATAGTTCCATTCTTGAAATAAGGATCCAGCCTTTGCAGAGAATCGATGTTCTTGCGTATGGATTGGAATTCTTCTTCGGAAATACTGCTGATAACAGGTCTAGAATTTACCGTTACCAAGGAATCTATAGGTGTATCTGGATGCAAACTATCAGCATTTGCGGTACCAGAAACGACCATTGACAGCGCTATCGTGGTGACAGAAGCTACAAACAATCTCAAGGATTTCCTCGGAATCATGCTCTCAGTTTAAACTGAGTGCGAACCCTAGTCAATGGCCCGGCGTACCTTACGGATTTTGAGCACAAGGGCGGTGTGGTGCCTCACATAGTTTGAGCGCGAAAATAGGTTGTTGGTATGAATGATGGAGTGGTTTCTAGAGGTTCTCCCGATTACGCAAGACGCGAGCGTGCGCTTGCCGCCCTAGAACAGCTCCCCCACCGGGTACTGAGCACCCAAGTTTTACTGGAGCTATACAATGTCCTGACCCGCAAACTGAAAGACATTGCGGCCGGACAGATTGCTGATGAAATCATCGAGCATCTCAGCTTTCAAACCGTCATCCCCGTTGACGCGCGCCTGGTAAACCAAGCCGTTCAAATTGCTGGTCGTTTCCAACTCTCTATCTGGGACGCCATGATTGTTGCGGCCGCCAAACGCGGGGGCTGCAAAGAAATCTGGAGCGAGGACCTCAGTGAGGGCATGGTCTTTGACGGCGTCACCGTGGTCAATCCCCTTCAATAGCAGTGGAACCCCACCATGGTGGGGTTCCACGCAGCTTCAGGAATTCTGGGGTGGCGGCGTGTTGGGATTGTAGGGCTGGGGTGGCTGCGACTGTCCGACCCGCACACTAAGCCAAAGGGACAATCCTGCCGCCTAAGGCCCCACGCAACCAAACGGACATGGGGCCCCACGAAAGGGGCTTCTGCACAGAAAGGACTTGAGCGGCACCTCACTTGCACGTATATGGCAAGCGCTCAGGACGGGGCTGCATTAGTTGTGTTCAGGCGCCTCATCCCCAGCAGGGCGAGTCTTGAGCTTGGACAACTCCCCGGTGAGTACAGTCACCTGTTTAGAAAGAGCGCTCGCGTCCTGAGAAAGTTCATCAACATCGGTCCGAGCCTTGGTGACGTTCGTGCAATAATCCTCCAGGTTCTCCAGGACGACACCTGAGTCATTCGCCGCGCTGGAGATTGCCTGCGCAATATTTTGTGTGACAGCGTTCTGTTCCTCAACCGCGGCCGAAATGGTGGTTTGGTAGTCATTGACTTGTGAAATAACCCCAGCAATTTCGTCGATAGCGGCGACAGTTTGCTGGGTTTTTTCCTGGATGTCATTAATCATCACAGCAATCTGGCTCGTCGCCTTGGCTGTTTCTGCAGCCAAATCCTTGACCTCGCTGGCGACCACCGCAAAATCTTTCCCCGATTCGCCAGCTCGAGCGGCTTCAATAGTGGCGTTCAAGGCCAGCAGGTTGGTTTGCGCAGCAATGCTGGTCACCGTACCGATGACGGTCTCAACCTTTTGGGTAGAGTCCTGCAGTCGCAAGATGGTCTCCTGGGCGTTGCGGGACACCTCGGTGGCCTCGTTAGCGGTACGGGAAGCCTCCGCGGAGCTGGCTGATATCTCTGCGATGGCGGCGTTCATTTCCTCAGATCCGCTGGCAACAGTTTGCAGATTTGCAACGATACCATTGAGAGACTCAGTCGTAGATTTCGCTAATTCCACCGTTTCCGCAGCGTTTGTGGCAGCTGTGGACGCGACCTGAACCACCCGGTTGGTTTGTTCGGCAGTCTTAGCCGCCAAGTTTTGCCCTTCGCCTAACACGTCGGTTAGCTCATCTTGTGAATACGCCAAGGCTCGGAGCATATCAGCGACTTCGTCGTTTGAGTTCGATGTCAGTCGCGGGGTCAAGTCACCATTTCGTAACGCCAGGACCGAAGAATGCAGTTTAGTGACGGAGGCGACAATCCCTCGGCGCACCCGATGCAGGATAAACGCCACCACCAGGAAAGCTATGACGATGTCGATAGCGTGAATAATGACGTTTTTACCTACTAAGCCGTGGGTTTGTTGCAAAACCGTGTCACTGAGGGAGGACAGCGAGTTCTGCAGGGTATCTAATTCAGACAGGATCGCTGCAATGACCGATTCGTCCACAGCCAGGCCCTCGCCGCTGTTCTCGGTTTGCGCAACCGCTTGCCGGTATGACTCCAGGCTGGAGACTGCCTGCGCAAATTGTTTCCGCAGCTGTTCATCTCGCAATCCAGACTTAGAGAAAATGTCTTGAGCGGTGTTCAAGTTGGATACGGCCTGCTCGATAGTCTCTGTAATCGGCTGGGGTTCCAGATTCTGGGTGGGATTATGGCTGGCAAAATCATTTTGACTGTAATTAGCTTGACTCTGCCTGACCAGCTCGGATACGGCACTGACTTGGTCTGAAATCCGGATTAAATCCTGGTAGTTACGTACTTTCCCATAATAGATATCGTCAGTTATGGCGGAACAAATCACGAACGAGGCTATGCCCAGGATTCCTACAATCCCCATCAGCAGTACCTTAATCAGCACATTCAGGCGTAGCTGAGATTTTTTATTCCCGCCTTGGCGGCTTTGCGGTCTCATCATGCTTCATTCACCCACTTGAACTGGGACAATGTCTCTTGAAGCGTTTCGAATTCCTGGGCGCTGAGCACCATGTCCTCGCTGGCTTCCTGCAGCTCCTTCACCGTCGCTTCAGTTTTAGCCTCAATGCTATAGAGGTTGTCTGTAACTCGTGCAGAATCGTCTGACACTTCCGTCACGGTTTGTGCCATAGATGAAATCGTCGCGGTTTGCTCCTCAATAGCCGCCGCCACGGTGGACTGAAAGTCATTAATGTTTGAGATAATTCCGGTTATCTCAGTAATCGCCTGCATCGCAGCTTGGGTATCTGACTGAATCTTGGTGATGCTTTCAGACACTTCAACAGCGGCAGACTTGGTGCCCAAAGCCAAATCTTTCACTTCGGAGGCTACCACCGCGAAGCCTCTCCCGGCTTCTCCGGCACGAGAAGCCTCGATGGTAGCGTTTAGGGCCAAAAGGTTGGTTTGCTCCGCCACCATTTTGATGGTTTCAATGACCGAACTGATTGCTTCGGAAGCCTTATCCAATTCACCCATGACTTCATTAGCCTGCGCGGTCAACGTGGTGGCTTGCGCGGCCGATTTCGCGGCTGTCGCGGCGTTAGTTGAAATCTCGGTGACAGCGCTGCGCATTTGTTCAGTAGACGCGGCCACGTTGCCAATCTGGGTACTGACTTCCCTGGCGTTGCCGGCGACCGAGGCTACTGTTTCCCGAGCGGCACTCGCTTTCGCGGCGACTTCCTGGCTCTGTTTCCGCAGCCCTTCGGCGCCTGCCGTCGTTTCCGTGGCGGTGGCGGAAATTTCGCTCAACAGAGTACCCAGGTTATTCACCGAGTCGTTCAACAGCACCGACATCGCACCAATCTCATCACGGGAAACCTGACGTACCTGGTAGGTAAAGTCTTTTGCGGACAAGCGGTTCAGGCCCTTGCTGATTTCCTTCGCGGAGCGGGAGATAGATAGGGACACCAATACAGAAACCAACAGCACCGCCACCAAACCGAGCAAACTTACCGCTAAACCGACATTGGAGTTCACAGAGGTGATGATGTTAAGTTCGGCAACGTCAGACTCATGTTTGTGAGTCAAAGAATTTCTCAGGGAATCCAACTGGCTCTGTATCTCTGTGCTGATACTAGCCAGAGCTGCACCGTCAGGGTTGACGGGGAGCTGGGCGGCCAAATCCTGCAGGCTGGATACAATTTCCCGCTGCTGAGGATCCAGTGGGGCTCCCTGCAATTTTGTGAGCTGTGCGGTGAAATCTTGAGTGGCCTGGAGATACTTTTCTTCATTAGTAACACCGCTGGCAGCGTTGAATCCGGATTGTCTGACTTCCTGGAACTGTTGAGCCATGGCGGAAAAATCGCGGGAGACCGTGGACGTCTGTGCGTAGGTTGAGACTCTGCTCTGAGTCGCCAGAGTCGAACCCCAGGTTATAGCCACTACCGCTAGAGTGACCAGAAAACAGATGCCGCCGATTGACAGCAGCTTCTTTGAAATGGATAAGCCCGCCTTAGCCATAACGCCTCCTCAGCCTATTCTACAAGGTGCGATAGAGACATTTGTGGTTTCCCGCACTAGCATTTATAGGACGTAAGCCGGTTTTGCCCTGCCCTACGGCTGATAAGCCGAAACCGAGCTGAACCTGCCGACCATCACTATCCCGGGTGGAGCGGGGCTCTCGCCGCCGTGTCTATCCCAGTTTTCGGTGGTGCACGCCAGCACCTGATTGAGGCAAAATCAGTCCTTCAGTTTGGAGTATTTAAACTTGTAGACCCCGCGCATGATGGTGCCATCTAGCCGGTTAATCGGCTTGGCTGAGGTAACCTGAGCCACTAACGCCGCCAAGGCGTTCTTGCGTGCCACCGTGGCGACCGCCTCAGCCTCATCAAGGTCCGCTCCCAGGAAATACGTCGCCTTGTGCCCGTAAATCATGGTCTTGCCAAAGGTTCTGCCGACTTTCAAGCCAACCAGCTGGCTGAAATCATCCAGGTACGCCTTTAAACCACTCTCCCGGAACTTTAGGAACAGCGGATCGTCCGTCGCGACTACTGCCCCGGCGTCCTCTCGGCGCATGAAAATGTGGATAATCTGGGGCAGCAGCCCAAAGCCGTCGCGTTCAAATCGACGCACCCGCACCGCGCCGTCCGGCGCCTTCCAGCCGGTCATCTGTTCAAACTGAGTGCGGCAAGCCGCTTCCACCGCTTTTGCCAAATCCACCAGTTCACTCGCGTCCTGGCCGAACAGCACCGCCCCATGACCCTGCATCAAGATAGCCCTGGCCCCGGTTTCACGCAGCGAAGCCAACACGGCCTTATGCAGTTTCCCGGTGGAGGGCAACCCGTAATCCGCAATCGGCAAGGTCTCTGAACCGATACGTTCTGCCAGCTCAGCTGGGATTTCTACGGGGGCGCCGCCCACGCTGAGAGCCGAGGCATAAGGCTGGTGGGTGTGGATAATGAACTGCACCTGGGGCAGTTCCCGATAGATCTCCGTGTGCAGCCCGCGCTCCCCGCTCGGCTTCAAATCACCGGACCACTTACCCTCAAAGTCGACCTCGACCAGGTCGTCCGGAGTCATCGTCTCGTAATCACGCCCCGAAGGCGTGATGAGATATCGATCATCACCGCTGCGTCGAGACAAGTTGCCCCAGGTACGAGCCACCAAGCCTTCTCGCAGCAAGACGCGCGCGGTATCGATAATCACATTTCCGGTTTTATTATCTTGCCCAGTATTCCCGGTCATTTTCTGGTCCTTCCCTCGACACTGCGGCTGTCCGCGTCCGCCTATTTCTTTGTTACCGGCTTCTTTTCAACCTGTTGGAACACTCGCTCGAAACGGTTTAGCGCCTCATCGATTAACTCCGGGGTGTAGGCCGCGGAAGTGTACAGGCGCGAACCGGCCAGAGTAATCAGCCCTTCAGCAGTATAAGCCGCTCCCATGTATTCCATTTCTTTCTTGCGTTTCGACGTTTCGCTCAGCACGTGCGGGATAGTCCACGGTTTGCTCCAGTTAATGGAGAAGTGCATGGTTCCGACCGTCTCTAGGTGGCATACGGATCCTTCGTTCCAAGCCACGAAAGGCAGGTTGTACTGTTTAATCAGGCCCCGCAGCCCATCGGTCAGGCGGTTGCCCATTTCCCCGGCGTATTCACAAGCATTCGTCTCAATGATGCGCTGAATCGTGTGGTAGCCCGCCACACAGCTAATCGGGGTGGCCGCCATCGTGCCGCCAATCAACGCCTTGTGAACCTTGTCTCCCGACTGAATCCCCGCCGCGAGGTACTTCATGTATTCGCGTTTGCCGCCCAAGCCGCCCGCGCCGGGATACCCTCCGGCGATGACCTTGCCAAACACCGTCAAATCAGAGTCAATCCCGAATAGCCCCGAAGCGCCCCGGTCTGAAATCCGGAAAGCGGTAACTACCTCGTCAAAAATCAGCAGCGCCCCATAGCGGCGGCACAGCCGTTCCACTCCCTTGAGGAAAGCCTGGTCGATGGGCCATGTCCCCGACTCCGGCCCGATGGGTTCAATCATGACCGCGGCCGTCCCGCCGTGGAGTTTCTTCATGCGCAGCTTGCGCTCCAGGTCGCCCAAGTCCCCCGGCATGAACTCGTCGACGTAGCGGAACATGGTCCAAGGCACTCCGTGGGCTTGAGTGAACTTAGAGCCGGGAATCCGGATGCCGTAACCGAGCTGATCGGACCAGCCGTGGTAGGCCCCGCCCATCTTCAGGATGTGCTTCTTTTTGGTGGCCAGACGGGCGACCCGGATTGCCGCCATGCACGCCTCCGTGCCCGAACCCAGCATTCGGAACATATCCACGGTCGGCACGCGTGAGGCGATGAGGTCTGCCAGCTTGTATTCGTACTCGTGGAACAGGCCGGTAGATGGCCCCCCATCATTCAACAGTTTGATGACTTCTTCGCGAACTTCCGGCGGGTTGGAGCCCAACACGGTCGGGCCGCCTGCCTGCAGGAAATCGAAGTACACGTTGCCGTCGATATCAGTCAGTTCGTGTCCGCTGGCTTTGGTGATGACCAACGGGAAAGGATGGTTGAACGCCAGATTGTGCTGGACGCCGCCGGGAATGCGGTTCTTTGCGGTTTCAATCATGGATTTCGAACCTGAACACTTCGCTTCGAAGTAATCTTGTTCGTAATTGCGCAAGGCTCCGGCACTAATGGAGTAAATTGGTTTCTTGATAAGGTCATCCAGTTGCTTGTTAATGGCGCGAGTGCTGGGTTGGTTAATCCGCATTTGATTGTCTCCTCACTGAGCTGAAATCATTGCCTCAATTCTATAACTCTTGAACGAAAGAAAACAGTATGTTGATACTTGCTTACGACGTCGGAACGTCAGGAGTAAAGACTTGTCTGTATCGGGCAGGGGCGGAACTGACCCTGGTGAACTCCCGTTTGGGCACCTATGGCCTGACAATCCTTCCCAACGGGGGCGCCGAACAAGATCCGAACGAATGGTGGGACGCCATCGTCAAGACCACTCGGGAACTCACGCGAGAAAACCCGCAAGAGATGGCGGCGGTGCAAGCCATCAGTTTTTGCTCCCAGATGCAGGCTCTGGTCCTGGTGGACGAGGCGGGACACCACCTGCGCCCCGCCATGAGCTACATGGATCAGCGCGCCGCGGAGCAAAAACGCCGCGGTCTGGAAACCGGCGTGAAAATTGCGGGGATGAATGCCAAGAAACTATTGACCAGCCTCTATCGGACCTCCGCGGTTTCCGCTTCCGTGAAGGACCCGATGTGGAAGTACCTGTGGGTGCGTGACAATGAACCTGAGGTCTATGCCAAAGTCCATAAGTGGCTTGACGTCAAGGAATACCTCATTGCCCGCCTGACCGGGCGTTTCGTCATGTCCGTAGATTCGGCGTTCGCCACTTTGCTCCTGGATGTGCGCGCCAGCCGTCCCGCGTGGGCATCGCAGTTAGCTCGTACTTTTGGGGTCAACCCGGATCATCTGGCGCCCATCGTCACGTCGGCATCCGCGGTCGGGACGTTACTTCCGGACGTTGCTCAAGAGCTCGGGCTGCCGCAAACTGCCACCGTTTATGCTGGTGGTGGGGATGCGTCACTGATTGGAGTAGGTGCCGGGGCTTGCGGGGTCAGCGACACCCATGTCTACTGGGGAACTTCGGGATGGGTTTCTACCGTCACCGACAAGCGCGTGGTGGATGTCAACTCCATGATTGCTACCGTCGATGGTGCCGATCCGGGGAAGTTCAACTATTTCGCCGAACTGGAAACGGCCGGAAAATGCTTCGAATGGGTCCGCAAACATTTGGCCGAGGATGAGATAGACGTCTATCTGTCTCATGAAGATCAAGCCGCAGACGTGGAAACGGAGTACACCTCGCTTTACGAGTACCTGTCCGCAGTCATCGCGAAAGCTCCCGCCGGTAGCGGCGGTGTCATCTTCACCCCTTGGCTGCACGGAAACCGCTGCCCGTTTGAGGACGCCAACGCCCGCGCCATGTTTTTCAACATCTCGCTGGAAACCGGCAAAACCGAAGTGCTGCGCTCCGTCATTGAAGGCGTGTGCTTCCATCTGCGCTGGTTCCTGGAAACCGAAGGAAAGAAAATCCAGACTTCCGAGGCGGTACGTTTCGTCGGCGGCGGAGCTCTCTCGCCGGTCACTTCCCAAATTTTGGCTGATGTGCTAGGTCGAACGGTAGAGACGGTACAGGACCCGCAAAACGTGGGGTCGGTCGGAGCCGCCCTTGTCGCCCTAGTGGGGGCACACGAAGCCGACAACCTGGTTCAAGCCGCCCAAAAACTCGTGAAGGTCCAGAATCGTTACCTTCCTAACCCGGAACACCGCGCTGTCTACGACCGACAATACGAAGTGTTCAAAGGCTTGTATCGCGCCAACCGCAAAGCTTTCAGTCTGCTCAACAGTAACAACCAACCGAAATAACAAAGGATTAGTACCATGACACAGATGGATTCTCCAACCCCACCCGGACAGCCAGACGACTCCCCCTATATTCCCTTGGGGGCACCGCCGTCTAGCGCTGAACAGACAGCTCCACCCTCTGCCCCTAGCGACCCTGACGCAATTGTGGTCGGCCAGGCTTCCAAGGGCAAGGCCGCCCTCATCCAAGCCATCAAATTTACTTTGCTGTCCATCACCGCCGCCGGCGTCGAGGTCGCCAGCTTCGCGTTGATGGTGTGGATAAACTCTCTGACGGGGTGGTTCCCGTTCTGGGTGTCTCAATCGGTTTCCATCGCCCTGTCGGTTATCTACAACTTCACCGTGAACCGCCACTTCACCTTCAAGTCGGCGAATAATGTTCCCATCGCGATGCTCAAAGTCGCCCTGTTCTATGCGTTCTTTATCCCCCTGACGTCCTGGGGCGGGCAAATCCTGTCTGATATGGGATGGGCGGACTGGTTGTTGAAGGGCATCAGTTTGCTGCTGAACTTTGTCGGCGAGTTCACCTGGTGGAAGTTCGTGGTGTTCCGTGGTTCGGAAAACACGAACGCCCTGGCGGTGAAGCAGGCCGAAAAGAGTCGGCAAAGCAGTATCGCGGAATAGACCCCATTGGCCAGCGTCTCACGGCTGGGAACCGAAATGTGTTTAGCCGTGTTCCGGGCAGCCGCAGTCCCGCCGAGAACGCGTGGTTTGTTGGCGGGACAGCAGCTCCGCCGCGGTTTGCGGGTAATCGACCTGGGTTAGTGTCAGTCCCAAGGCCGGGGCGACCGGAATTTCCGGGACGCGCACTTTGGCGGCCAACGCGCCCGTCAGCCAGGCCGTGTCGCGCTTGGCCCGTCCCACTTCGGTCAACGCACCCACTAAGGAGCGCACCATAGAGTGGCAAAAAGCGTCGGCCTGCACCCGGATTTCCATGGTTCCCGGCGCGATTCGCCGGGTTTCTAACTGTTGCAAGGTGCGGATTGTGGTGGCACCTTCGCGCGGTTTGCAAAAAGCCGCGAAGTCGTGTTCCCCCAACAGCACTGTGGCGCTAGCGTCCATGGCATCCGGATCCAGCGGGGTTGGATACCACCAGCACCAGTTGCGGGTCAACGGGTTGCGCGCCGCCACGTCATCAACTATGCGGTACACATAATGGCGCGCTAGAGCGGAAAACCTCGCATCGAAACTTTCTGGTACCGCTGTGGCGGCAGTAACTACCAGCGCATCCGCAGCACCGGGAGGATAGGCGAGTGGGGAATCCTCCAGCGGGCTGGTTAGGTTCCCGCTCAGCACCGCCCGCAGCACCGCCCCCAGCCGTGGTACCAAAGATTCTGGGGGAACGACGCAGTCCGCCGAATCCGGTACGGTGAAATGAGCCACTTGGCCGGTGGCATGCACCCCGGCATCGGTGCGTCCCGCCACGGTGAGGTCTATCGGTTGGCGAAAAATCACCGCCAGAGCGGACTGGAGGGCGCCTTGTACCGTCGGCAGTCCGGGTTGGGCGGCCCACCCGTGAAACGGCATCCCGTCGTAGCGAATATCCAGGCGTATGCGCATTACTTCCCTCCTCAACCCTCTCGACGATGACCGCGCGTCATGCGGACTAAAACCGCGTTCACTCTAGGGCTGCTGGACATACTATCCATCCTTGCCGTTTGGCGGCGAATTTGTGGCGCATCTGATAAAAATCCGGAGAGCCAGGTTCTTGTGAACCCAGCCCTCCGGGAAAGATGAATCGGCTTACTCAGCCTTTTCTTCAGGGGTTTCCTCGGTCTTGGCCTCGGCCTGGTCTTCAGCAGGAGCCGCGGGCTTTTCCTCAGCAGCGTCCTTCGCTGCCTCCTCAGCCGCTTCGGGCTGTGCCTCTTCCGGCTTAGCTTCTTCGGGCTTAGCGGCGGCCTTCTTAGGTGTGGCCGGCTTCGCCTTCTTCTTCTTTTCGACGCCTTCGAGCACCAAAGAGATTTCCGCCAGCGGAGCATTGTCACCCTTGCGGTTTCCCACCTTTATGACGCGAGTGTAACCACCCTCACGGTCTTTATCGATGGCGGGAGCGATTTCCTCAAACAACTTGGCGACAGTAGCCTTGTTGTGCAACTTCGACAGCACCTGGCGGCGAGCGTGCAAGTCACCGCGACGAGCCTTGGTGATGAGCTTCTCAGCCAGCGGCTGGAGACGCTTGGCACGAGCTTCAGTGGTGGTCACAGCTTCGTTATCAAACAGGGCGCAAGCCAAATTCGCGAGCATAATCCGCTCATGAGAGGGGCTACCACCCAAACGGGGGCCTTTCGTGGGCTTAGGCATGATTCTTAATTCTCCTTAATATTGTCTCAAAAGTTAGTTTTCGTCACTGAACTGGGGCAAATCTGCGCCCTCGAGGGAGGGCATCGGGGTATCTTTCAAAGACATCCCCATCCCAGCCAGTTTTTCCTTGATTTCATCAATGGATTTCTGACCAAAGTTGCGGATATCCAACAGATCCGCCTGGGAACGAGCCACTAGGTCGCCTACCGTGTTGATGCCTTCACGAGTCAGGCAGTTCAACGCGCGGGAGGTCAAATCCAGGTCCTCGACCGACATGGCCAAATCTTCAGCTAGAGCCGCGTCGTTGCCGGACGGCCCCAATTCGATACCTTCGGCGTCTTGGTTCAAGTCCCGAGCCAGCCCAAACAGCTCCACCAAGGTCTTGCCCGCGGAAGCCATCGCGTCACGCGGAAGGATAGCTTTCTTGGTTTCCACATCGACGACCAAACGATCAAAGTCGGTGCGCTGTTCCACACGAGTGGCCTCCACTCGGTAGGACACCTTGAGAACCGGGGAGTAGATGGAATCGACCGGAATGCGAGAAATCTCGGCTTCTGGATCCTTGTTCTGAGACGCGGAAACATAGCCACGGCCTCGTTCCACCGTCAGTTCGATTTCCAGCTTGCCATCTTTATTCAACGTGGCAATGTGCTGTTCCGGGTTGTGAATCACCACGCCGGCCGGAGGCATAATGTCACCCACAGTGACTTCGCCTTCCCCGGTCTTGCGTAGATACATCACTACGGGCTCATCATTGTCCGAGGACAGGATGATTTCCTTGATGTTCAAAACAATCTGAGTCACGTCCTCTTTCACACCCGGCAGGGTCGTGAATTCGTGCAGAGCCCCCTCAATTTTGATGGAGGTCACTGCCGAACCCGGAATCGAGGACAGCAGGGTGCGACGCAGGGAGTTTCCCAGAGTGTACCCGAAACCCGGTTCCAAAGGCTCAATCGTGAAACGAGAGCGCTGGTCAGTAATAACTTCTTCAGTCAGCTTCGGTTGCGCTTGAATAAGCACTGTTGATTTCCTTTCCGGCATCCGCCACCACACCGGTTCAGGCTCCAAATCCTTGGCGAAGGGATTTGAGTATTTTTCTTTGAAAGTAAAGTTTCCGGACCCGTTTGAGCCGCCGCTCGTCCCTGGTGAGGTCCACCAACGGCTCAGCCGGCCCGGACAAGCGCAATCAGACGCGGCGACGCTTCGGAGGGCGGCAGCCGTTGTGAGCCTGCGGAGTTACATCCTGGATGGAACCAACTTCCAGACCGGTAGCAGTCAGGGTACGAATCGCGGTTTCACGACCAGAACCCGGCCCCTTAACAAACACGTCAACCTTCTTGAGGCCGAATTCCTGCGCGCGGCGAGCTGCGGCTTCCGCAGCCAGCTGTGCCGCGAACGGCGTGGACTTACGCGAGCCCTTGAAACCGACCTGGCCGGAGGACGACCAAGCAATAACCGCACCAGAGGGGTCCGTGATGGACACAATGGTGTTGTTAAAAGTGGATTTGATATAAGCATTGCCTTCGGTAACGTTTTTACGTTCCTTGCGGCGCGATTTAGTGGCTTGAGGCTTACCTGCCATGATTTATCCCCCTTACTTCGCTTTCTTCTTACCGGCAACAGTGCGCTTGGGTCCCTTGCGAGAACGCGCATTAGTCTTGGTGCGCTGGCCGTGAACCGGCAAGCCCGCACGGTGACGACGCCCTTGATAGCAGTTGATTTCAATCTTGCGGCGAATATCCGCGGCAACTTCACGACGCAAATCACCCTCGACCTTGTAGTTGGCCTGAATGAAATCGCGCAAGGCAATCAATTCGTCTTCAGTAAGATCCTTGACCCGCGTATCCGGGCTCACGCCGGTCGCTTCCAAGGTTTCCATTGCACGGGTACGTCCAATCCCGTAAATATATGTTAAAGCGATTTCCATGCGCTTTTCGCGCGGCAAATCCACACCTACCAGGCGTGCCATGTTTTCTCCTGTTTCTTATTCAGAGGCCGTCACCCTGCCTCCCACACTTTCCACATGTGGCCTCGGCCCCTGATACCGAGGGTTACGGCTCTCGTGACACCTGAAACTCCAGGTGAGACGACCAGCCGCTGGCGGGTGCTTGACCCAAACCGGGTCATGCGCCGAAAGCGACGCGCTGGGACTTAGCCCTGACGCTGCTTGTGGCGCGGGTTTTCGCAAATCACCATCACGCGACCGTGCCGGCGAATCACCTTGCACTTATCGCAGATGGGTTTGACGCTGGGGTTAACCTTCATCATTTCCTCCGAGTTAGGCCAGTTTATTTGTAGCGATATACTATACGGCCTCGAGTGAGGTCGTAAGGACTCAACTCGACTACCACACGATCCTCCGGCAGGATACGGATGTAATGCTGGCGCATTTTTCCTGAAATATGCGCCAAAACCACGTGTTCATTGGCCAGTTGCACCCGGAACATCGCATTAGGCAAGGCCTCTACTACTGTACCTTCGACCTCGATGACTCCGTCTTTTTTCCCCATAGGGCTAACCAATCCTCCGCAAAATGTCTTTTGGATCATCAGAATCCGTCATCGAGCAGGTACCCCCGCCGTCAGACAGTCTAAAAGATAATCTTAAACCTTTTTTCCACCAAACGCCAAATTCGCCGAACCCCGACGTTGCAACTGCAAACCGGCCCACTCGACCGGGCAAAATGCAGAAACATCCTGCCGAGGCTACTTCAGACCCTGGCGGCGCAACCGCTGGCGCGTGGTTTCCAGGTTGCCGGCCAAGGCCGCGGTCCGCAGCCGCGCCGCTCGTGCCTGGCGCTGGGGGTCACGAGCATTAATCATGGAAGTGCCTATTTGCCAGCCGGCATAAATCAGCAACAGCTGAGCGACAAAAATCAGCAGGAATGAGACTGCCGGAGGCGGAAGCACCGGGAACAGGAGCCCGAAAACTGGAACCTTGTAACGTAGCGTGCCACGAACCATATCCAGCGTTACCGTTTCGTCACTAGCCTCCGCTTGGGGGTTGTCAGACTTTACGCTGAACTGCATTTCATCGCCGGATCCCATAACTTCGCTGACTCGCGCAATTTTATATTTCACCGCTTCGGTCGGCTGATAAGCAATGATTTCATCAGGGTTGAGCTGTTGGGCTCCCTGCTGGCGAAGCTTTTGGAACAGCAGCAAATCCGATTGGGATAAAGTTGGGCTCATCGAATCGTCGGGAATGGTTGTGGCAACATAGCCTTGGGTTCGAGGAATCACGGTGGTCATGATGAAAGCCACGCCCACCAGGATGAGGATGACCCAGCCAATCATGAAAAAGACTGCATTACGCAAAGGGTGCTGAGACTGCTTGTTCAGCAACGAAACAATGCGGTTGGTCTGCATACTCATGTCTGGGCTCACCTCCCTGGGCGTACTGGTATTTTACCTGTTTACTGGCTGGTGCGTGCGGTCCTTCAACGATCCTTCTTTGACTTCTTGGAAAAAAGCCTGGAAAAGAATCCCTGTTTGGCCGGTTCTACCTCGGCTGGGCCGTCTTGCCCACCAGCGGCGAACAGTTCCTCATCGGCTCCTGGCGCGGCCTCCGTGTTCGTGGTCGGTTCCCACTCGGGGAATCCCTCTTGCATAGCTTCTGGAATGTCACCTTGCACCTGCGGAATCTCGAAAGGCAGTTCCTCCTCACCAGCGTCGGGCTCGGTTTGGTCGGCTTGAGCCAGCATATCCTCAGCATTTTCGCCCAGATAGGGCAGGTCAGCTCCGTTAGGCTCGCTCTCTGCGTTTTCCGCAACGGTATCATTCCCGGTCAGTTCGTCTGACGCGGTTGTGGGCGCTGCAAAGGAAACTTCAGACTCTAAATCCGCAACCAAGTCGACTTCTTCGGAATCGATCGCATCCGAACCTTGTGAAGAGTCCGGTTCGGGTCGCTCCATCCCAATAGCCTCGCTGCCGGGCAAAGCTGTTTCCTCGGTAGTTTGGAAATCTTCAGGCAGCTCAACGGGGATTTCGTCCGCAGGTTCGACCTGATTTTCCGTGTCAGTACCGGCGGGTTCCTCTATCGGCTCGTCAAGACCGGGTTCCTCGGTTATCTCAAGTTCGGTCGTCTCAAGTTCCACTGACTCCAGCTCAGGTTCCAGATCCTCCAACTCACCCAAATCCAAATCCGCCAAGTCAACGTCTGTTTCGGTGAAATCCTCCCCTATCTGAGCTGACGACAAATCGGGGAGTGCCTCAGGCAGTTCTTCGGGGAGTTCCTCAGGGAGTTCCGCAAGCAAATCAGTTTCCGGAATATCTGCCGGTTCCGGGTTCTCAACCGGAGTTTCCTCAGTAAGTTCAGCGGTGGCCTCATCCACCGGCTCCGCGGAGGCGGAGTTCTGCAGGGTTAGCTCGGTTTCCAGCTGCGGCTCGTTGATTTCCGTTTCCTCCAGCAGCGCAGCTGCCGGCAGTTCCTCGGCGACTTCCGCGCCTTCGGGCAGCTCGGTTTGCTCAAGATTGGCCTCAAGTTCAGTTTCGGAAGCTACCTCAGCCGGTGCCTCATCTGACGTGGCCGCGAGCTGGTCTGGCTCCAACGAGGGGACTTCCGGGGCTTCCTCGGGGTTGACCTCCCAATGCGCCACTTCACCTTCGACATCGCCGACAAACAGTTCGTCGTCATTGCCTTCAGACTCCAGCACGTCGTCGTCATAGACGCGCTGACCCACCAAGTCTTCCGCGGCGGAAATTTCTGCGGCGAGAGTCTGTTCGGTCGATTCACCCTCCGCTGGCTCAACGGGAAGCTCCTCAGGCAACTGTTCAGGCAGTTCCTCGGAAATCTCTTCCGGCAACTGCTCAAGCAAGTCCTCCGGCAGTTCCTCAGCCAAGTCCTGAGGCAACTGTTCAGGCAGCTCCTCGGAAATCTCTATTTCCTCTGCGTCAATGGCGGCAAGCTCTTCGGGCTCAGACCAAAGCTCGGTAACTTCCTGTGCGGCTTCCGGCGCCTCGCTCTCAGGCAACTCCTGGTCAAGGGCGGGCGCAGCCGTGTCCGCGGCAGGTTCAGCAGGAGCCATAGGCTCTCCAAGCAGAGGTAAGACTTCCTCGGGCACTTCAGTTTCAGGAACCGTCGCATCAGGAGCGTGAGTCAGGGGCACACCAACCTCCGGAGCCAGGGGCTTGGCTGCGTCCGCTGGAGCTGGGGCAGTTTCTGTCCAGGTCGTCTCGCTGGACTCCCAGTCGGCGGGAGTGGCAGAGGCATCTTCCGACACGGTCTCCGGTTCGGATTCCTCCGACATTTCAGGTGCCGTTTCCGGCTGCGGCTGCGTCGCCTGCTCAGCCGGGGGCGGGGGTGGCGTCGTCGCCGCCCGCGAGGCCGCGATAATATCCAGACCGGGAATCTCGGCTGCCGCCGGGTCGTTAGCCAGCGGTAACGGACGGCGTGACCCTGTTTCGAGAGCCTCGATGGCGCAATCCGCGATGGCTTTCCAGTCAAAACCAGCCTTGGCAAGTTCGGAAGTTTCGACTTCAGGCAAGGGAGTATTGGGGATGGACTGGTCAGTGCGCGCGGAACGCACGTGGCTGGCCAGTTCATCTAACAGTTCGGGCACGCTGGGCAGCTGGGACGGCAAGGAAACACCGTTCGTGTAGATGTAACCCGGATTATGCTTGCGCACTTTGGCCCGCAAGCGCTCCACATCCTCGCGGCCCTGAGCCGTCAGAGTCGGGGGACGATACCCATCGTCTTCGGGAACAAACCGGGAAAATCGTTGCCCTCCCATGTCAAAACGAGAGGGGGTTGCGGGGTTGCTGCTTTCAGCCACGTTCTATTCTCCTTGCCATTCACAGTGCCGGACGGCACAGCTCTAATTATTCTATATTAGGCTCCCCAAGCGAAACCGAAATCCAGTACTAAAACTTGCCACTTTAAAAGGTTATGAGCCCAAAATAGCGGTACTCCGAGACGAAGGAAACGGGAAACTACAGAAAAGCCTCATCCGCGGGGTGCGATTGCTCGCGGCGAAAGACCGAAGGGAGCCAACCCGGCTCGTCCCCCGTCCGGAGCCGTCAAAACCCACACTCCGCCGGGCAGAACCGCGACCGTGTGCTCAAAGTGGGCCGCTCTGGACCCGTCTACAGTCACTGCCGTCCAACCGTCGGATAGTTCCTTGGTGACGGAGCCGCCACGGGTCAGCATAGGTTCGATGGCCAGCACCATGCCCGGTTTAATCTTTGGGCCACGAGAACGGGTGGAATAGTTCAACACATCGGGAGCCTGGTGCATGGCGGTACCGATGCCATGCCCCACATATTCCTCTACAATGCCGGCCTCCCAGCCGTAACGAAGCGTATCTTCCGCCACGACTTTCTCAACAGCGTCACCAATTTCACTCAGATGCTTGGCGTTTGCCAGAGCGGCTATCGCTGACCACAAGGCGCGTTCGGTCGTGGAAAGCAGCTGCAGATCATCGGGACGAGCATGTGCTTCACCGCCGCAAATCATTGAAAATGCGGCATCTCCGTGCCATTGGCGCGAAGCGTTGTCCACAATGTAGGCGCCGCAATCAAAGCTCACCAAGTCGCCGAACTGAAGTACCCGATTGCCCGGAATCCCGTGGACTACCTGTTCGTTAATCGAAATACAGACCGTAGCGGGAAAACCGTCGTAACCCAAGAAGTTGGACTTCGCGCCCATACGTTTGATGACGGCAGCGCTGATTTGATCCAGTTCCCCGGTGGTGATGCCCGGCTCACAAGCCTCGCGCAGGGCCTGATGAATCGCGACTACCACCATTCCGGCACGACGCATTTTCAGGATTTGATTGGTGGACTTAATCTCAATGCGCCGGTCTTGGACTGACACCGAGCTATTTCCCTTCGATTTCTTCCATCACTGTAAGCAAACGCTGAGCAATCTCAGAAATGGTGCCCTCACCATCGACCTTGCGCAACACGCCTTCCTGTTCATAAAAGTCCAGCAAGGGCCGCGTGGCTGTGAAAAACACCTCGAGGCGGTGCTCGATGACTTCAGGAGTGTCGTCGGTACGGCCTTCGATCTCGGCGCGCTTCAACAGCCGCCGCTCAACTTCCGCGGCACTGACATCCAGATAAATAGCCGCATCCACCTGCTCGTTGGTCTCAGCCAATACCGCTTTGAGCACCTTAGCCTGGGGAATCGAGCGAGGATAGCCGTCAAGCAGAAAGCCCGCCGTGGCATCGGTCTGACTGATGCGCTCGCAGACAATCCGGTCCGTGACCGAATCAGGAACAAACTCGCCCTTGTCGATATAAGACTCGATGAGCTTGCCCAGTTCAGTTTTTTCCGCCTTGTGTTTACGGAAAATATCTCCGGTAGAAATCCAAGGGATATTGAAGTGTGCGGCGATTTCTTTGGCGTGGGTCCCTTTACCCGCGCCGGGAGGGCCCATAATCACCAAATTTTTCGTCATGCCATGAATCCTTCGTAGTGGTGCTGATGCAGTTGGGCGTTGATGTCCTTCACCGTTTGCAGACCAACGCCAACAATAATCAGAATTGTAGTACCACCGAAGGGTAATTGGGGCACGTTCATAGCGACCATCGCAATCTGGGGAATCAGAGCCACGATGGTCAAGTAAACCGCACCGGCCGTAGTGATTCGGGTCATCACGTAGTGCAGGTAGTCAGCCGTAGGACGCCCCGCGCGCAGACCGGGGACGAAGCCGCCATACTTCTTCATATTGTCCGCGACTTCCTCGGGGTTGAAAGTAATCGAGGTATAGAAGAACGCGAAAGCGAAAGTCAGCAAGCCGTAAACCACCAGGTAGAACCAGGAGCTGGAACGGAAGTTCATGCTAATCCACTGAATCCACTTGGCATTTTGGTCACCGAACTGGGCCAGCATCATCGGCAGAGACAGAATCGAGGACGCAAAAATGACCGGGATAACGCCGGACATATTAATCTTTAGCGGAATGTAGGTGGTAGTTCCGCCGTACATCCGGCGTCCCACCATGCGTTTGGCGTACTGCACCGGGATACGGCGCATGGACTGTTCCACATAAACCACAGCCAAGGTCACCAGCAGAATCAGGGCAATGATTGCCAAGAACTTTTGAATACCGCCGTTACCGCCGGCAATGGCGAACAGCTTTCGCGGCAAGTTAGCGATGATAGACGTGAAAATCAGGATGGACATACCGTTGCCGACACCTTTTTCGGTAATCAGCTCGCCCATCCACATAATCAAGCCGGTAGCGGCCGTCATCACCAGAATCTGGAGGATGAAGATCCAGGCGGAATCTGAGGGAATAATCTTTGCATTCGAGGCGCGGCCGAACAGTGTGCCGGTACGCGCCGCGGTGATGATGGAAGTCGACTGCAGCACGCCCAGGGCAATAGTCAGGTAACGCGTGTACTGGGTCAGCTTCGCTTGACCGGTCTGACCTTCCTTGTGCAGGTCCTCAAAACGAGGAATGACTACACGCAGTAGCTGAATGATAATCGAAGCCGTGATGTAAGGCATGATGCCCAGAGCAAAAACAGAGAGCTGCAGCAAAGCGCCGCCGGAAAACATATTCACCAAGTCGAGCAGCGACCCATTGTTCTGAACATCAGCGATGACCGACTTTAACGCGGCATAGTCGACACCCGGCAGGGGGATAAACGAACCCCAGCGGAACAGAGCCATGATAAAGAAGGTGAACAACAGCTTCTTACGAAGATCAGGCGTTTTGAAAGCCTGAATAAAAGCGGTAAACAAGTGTCCTCCAAAGTTTTACGGCACGTCAGTGAGCGTAGCCCACTTCCTAGCTAAACATGATACCGGTTCGACAGAGTTTGGTGGAAACGGCGGGGTACCGTTTCCGTACCCCGCCGTAATCCTCAGCGAACACGTGCGGTCAAAGACCCGCCTTGAGCCTCGACCTTAGTCTTAGCGGAGCTGGACCAAGCATCTACAGTCAAGTCAAACTTAGCTGTCGCTTCACCGGTTCCCAGCACCTTGACCAGGGAATTCTTACGGACCAGACCCTTGTCAACCAAGTCGTCAACCGTCAAAGTGCCGCCCTTGGGGAACACTTCGGAGAGGCGATCCAGGTTCACTACCTGGTACTCGACATGGAAGGGGTTCTTAAAGCCGCGCAACTTAGGCAGACGCATATGCATCGGCATCTGGCCACCCTCGAAGCCCAAAGGCACTTGGTAACGTGCCTTGGTACCCTTGGTGCCGCGACCCGAAGTCTTACCCTTCGAACCTTCACCGCGGCCAACACGAGTCTTGGCCTTGTTAGAGCCCGGAGCCGGACGCAAATCGTGCAGGTAAGTCACCTTAACGTCGTCGCTGGCTGTAGCCTTTGTAGCGGTGGCTGCCGGCTTCTTGGCAGCGGCCGGAACTTTCTTTGCCGCGGGTTTTTCCGCGGCGGTCTTTTCCTCTTCGCTCTCGCTCATCAGTCGACCTCCTCCACGCTTACTAGGTGGCGCACCTTATGCACCTGGCCGCGCACGGCCGGATTATCAGGGCGAACCACAGACTGACGAATTTTCTTTAGTCCCAGGGAAGCCACAGTAGCCCGCTGATCTCGCGAGGAACCAATCGTGGACTTCACCTGAGTGATTTTCAGGTTCTTAGCCATTACGCACTCACTCCTTCGGCAGCCAATTCAGCCTCGGCTTTAACCGCTTCGGCGCGCACCTGAGCTTCACCTTCGGCGCGAGCCCGCAACATGCCGGCAGGAGCCACGCGCTCCAGCGGCAAACCGCGGCGAGCCGCTACGGCTTCCGGCTGTTCGAGTTGCTTCAACGCATCCACGGTACCGCGCACGATGTTCAACGCATTGTCAGAGCCCAAAGACTTGGACAAAACGTCGCGGATTCCGGCGCATTCCATAACCGCACGCACCGGGCCGCCGGCGATTACACCGGTACCGGGGGAAGCCGGCTTGAGCAGTACTACGCCCGCAGCATCCTCACCGAGAACCTCGTGGACGATAGTGTGGCGAATCATCGGAACATGGAACATGGACTTCTTAGCCTCTTCCACGCCCTTAGCAATCGCTGCCGGAACTTCCTTAGCTTTGCCGTAACCAACACCGACGGTACCTTCCCCGTCGCCAACCACGACCAGAGCGCAGAAGGACATGTTACGACCGCCCTTCACCACCTTGGACACACGGTTGATGGTCACCACGCGTTCAATGTATTTGTCATCAGCGCTGCCGCCACGACGATTGTCACGGCGGTCATCGCGTTCACGGCGATTTCCGCGGCGCTCCCGGCGACCGCCACGATCCTGGGCATCATTAGCACCAAAGTCCGTGGTCTGGTCCACAGAGTCTGCGGTCTCGCCTGTAATCTGCTGTTCTTGTTCAGCCATTTTCTCAACTTTCCTTACAGACTCAGTCCGCCCTCGCGGGCACCTTCAGCCACAGCCGCAACGCGACCGTGATACATATTTCCACCGCGATCAAACACACACTGGGTAATCCCAGCGGCTTTGGCACGCTGTGCAATCAACTTGCCAACTTCGGTCGCCTTGGCCACCTTGTTGTCTTTAGCACCACGCAAAGCGTCCTCCATGGTGGAAGCGCTCACAATAGTCTTGTGCTCGTAATCGTTGACGAGCTGGGCGACCATGTGCCGGTTAGAACGGGTCACGACCAAACGCGGCTTTTCCGCCGATCCGAACATGTTCTTACGAACCCGCTGGTGGCGACGCAGACGCGACAGACGCTTGCCTTTACCCTTTACAGAATAAGCCATGATTACTTACCTGCCTTTCCGACCTTGCGGCGAACATTCTCACCCAGATAGCGCACGCCTTTGCCCTTGTAAGGCTCCGGCGGACGAATCTTTCGCAGATTCGAGGCGACCTCGCCGACCAGTTCCTTTGAGGTGCCCTCAACGGTAACCCGGTTGCCTTCCACCTTGAATGTGATGCCCTCCGGGGGCTCCACATTGACGGGGTGCGAAAAACCGAGCTGGAACTCCAGACCAGCGCCCTTTTGATTGACACGGTAACCAGTGCCCTGGATCTCCAGGACCTTGGAATATCCGTGGGTGACGCCCTCAACCATGTTGGCGATGAGGGTGCGAGTCAGGCCGTGCAAAGAACGGGACTCACGTTCATCATCGGGACGGCTCACGACCACGGTCGACCCGTCAACCTTGGCGGTAATCGGGGCGGCCACGGACATGGTCAAGGTACCCTTGGGACCCTTGACGGAAACGTCTTGTCCATTGATGTTTACTTCCACACCGGCGGGAATTTCCACCGGAATCTTACCGATACGCGACATGTCAGCCTCCTTTACCAGATGTAGGCGATAACTTCTCCGCCTACACCCTTGTCGGCTGCCTCGCGGTCAGTGAGCATACCGGACGAGGACGAAATAATCGCCACGCCCAGGCCGCCCAGGACCTTCGGCAGTTTGGTGGACTTTGCATACACCCGCAAACCGGGCTTGGAGACGCGTTTCACACCGGAAATCGCGCGTTCACGTTTGGCGCCGTACTTTAAGTTAAGCGTCAAAGTTTTGCCGACTCGCGCTTCCTCGACTTCGTAGTCTTTGATGTAACCCTCAGTCTGAAGAATATTCGCGATAGCGGCCTTCATTTTCGAGTACGGCATAGATACCGACTCGTGGTACGCCGAGCTGGCGTTGCGCAGACGTGTCAGCATGTCTGCTATGGGATCAGTCATTGTCATTGGGCTTGGGCCCTTTCTGAGGCGGTTTCGTAATCGACCTGCCCCCTAATGTGTTTACCAGGAAGACTTCTTAACGCCGGGGAGCTCGCCATTATGGGCCATCTCACGCAGGCAGATACGGCACAAGCCAAACTTGCGATACACCGAATGAGGGCGACCACAGCGCTGGCACCGGGTGTAGGCACGCACCGCAAACTTGGGTTTACGGGCAGCCTTGTTCTTCAAAGCGGTTTTTGCCATTGTTAATCCTCCTTGAACGGGAAACCGAGGTACTTCAGCAGCGCCCGGCCTTCGTCATCAGTTGCGGCGGTGGTTACGACCGTGATGTCCATGCCGCGCACGTGGTCAATATCGTCTTGGTTGATTTCGTGGAACACGGACTGCTCGGTCAAACCGAAAGTATAGTTTCCGTGACCGTCAAACTGCTTGGAGCTCAGACCACGGAAGTCGCGGATACGCGGCAGGGCCGTGGACAGCAAACGATCGAGGAACTCCCACATCCGATCGCCGCGCAGGGTGACGTGAGCCCCAATCGGGGACCCTTCACGCAACTTGAACTGAGCGATAGACTTGCGAGCCTTGTCAACCACCGGCTTCTGGCCAGTAATGGTGGACAGGTCAGAGATAGCGCCTTCCATGAGTTTGTGGTCGTGCGCAGCGGCACCCACACCCATGTTCACAACGATCTTTTCCAGCCCGCCAACCTGGTTAACGTTCTGGTGCTTGAATTCCTTGAGCAGCTGACCCTTGATTTCTTCGCGGTACTTGGTCTTAAGCCGCGGGGTGTATTTTTCCTCTGCCATTACAGATCCTTCCCGGTAGCTTTGGACACGCGAATCCGAACGGTCTTTTCTTTACCATCGCGATCGACGACCTCTTCGCGCATACCCACCCGGGTACCCGCAATCTTCTTGGTCGTGTTGCCGAGCTTGGCCTTGGCGGCCGCGGGCTCGTAGTACATCACGTTGGAAATGTGGATGGAGGCCTCTTTCGTTTCGATGCCACCAGTCGGACCCTGATGGGTCCGCCCCGCCTTATTGTGGTGCTTCATCATCATGATGCCCTCGACCACCACGCGTTCGCGCTTCCGGTCGATTTGCAGAATCCGGCCGTGCTTGCCCTTGTCGCGGCCAGTTATCACCACGACTTCGTCGCCAACCTTCAACTTTGCTGCCATCAGATCACCTCCGGGGCGAGTGAAATAATACGCATGAACTTCTTTTCACGAAGTTCACGCCCGACGGGCCCGAAAATACGGGTGCCGCGCGGCTCCTCATCGTTCTTGAGGATGACAGCGGCGTTCTCGTCGAAACGAATGTAGGAACCGTCCTTGCGGCGGGTTTCCTTTTTAGTGCGGACTACGACAGCCTTGACGACTTCACCCTTTTTCACGTTGCCGCCAGGGATAGCATCCTTGACGGTCGCGACAATGGTGTCGCCGATGCCGGCGTAGCGTCGCTTCGAGCCGCCCATCACACGGATGCAAAGGATTTCCTTAGCCCCCGTGTTGTCGGCGACCTTCAGTCGCGACTCCTGCTGAATCATCTTTTCTCCTTCGTCTGGCCGGTTCTCAATAGAGCCTTGCCGAACCTATCTTGCGTTGCAAGGGCGCACAAATCCCACCTCAAACGGGCGGAATTGGAACCCCTGGCTGACACAGACACATTTGTGAGAGGTCTCAGCCAAAAGCAACCCTCCAAGTTTAGTATTTATTGGCGGGGGTGGCAAACCGCAGCCAAACCGCAATTCGCCCAACTAAGAAAACCGCTAAGCTGAGATTGTGTTTGATGATTTATTAGAAGGTAATGCTCGATACGCAAAAAATTTCCCCTACCGTGGACTTCCCAGCGCTCCTGCGCATGGGTTGCTGATTGTGACTTGTATGGATTCCCGTCTTGATCCTCTCAAAATCTTTGGGCTGAATGTTGGTCAAGCCAAGGTTTTGCGCACTCCTGGCGGATTCCTGAAGCCTAGCACGTTGGCGGGTGCCATCTCAGCGGTTCACAAACTTAACGTGGACCGAATTATGGTGCTGGAACACACCAATTGCACCATGGCTTCCGCCGACGAAGCGGGACTTCGGGCCATTATTGCCAAACATGCTGGACAGCCCGTTGGAGATCTGGTTTTTGGCGCAGACCCGAACCAAGACCAACATTTGCGTGATGACGTGAAGACTCTGCGCAACCATACCCTGATTAAAGGCTTTGCGGAAGTTGGCGGGTTTATGTATGACGTAGAGACCGGACAGGTCACCCAAGTGTGTTAAATTCCAGCTCGTTTAGCTGCTGCAACTTGATAGACTGCCTGGCATCCAAGCCCAGCAGTCCGATGCCATTTCTGCATCCCAGGTTCTCTGATACTGTTCAGGGTTTGCGCTGCTCAAAATTTCCTGAAGCCCGCTGTTATTGAAGGGTAGCAAAACGAGGAATTTTCCTGATAAATTTGACTCAGGTGTTGCTGTTTATTCTTTAGGAGGAATTATGTCCAACCCTTATCAACCCCAGCAGAGCAATCCCGGTCAAGTCCCCGGATCGCAACCCGGCCAGCCCATGCCTGGCCAGCCCATGCCTGGCCAGCCCATGCCCGGGCAACCGATGGGACAACCCATGCCCGGACAGTTCGCCCGCCCTTATGAGCATCCCCAGGAACAGACCGTGATGGCACTGGCTATTATCGGCATCTTCTTTTGGCCTTGCTCACCTATCGCCTGGTATATGGGCAGCAAGGCGAAAAATGAGATGGTGGCCCAGAACATGGAACCCACCTCGAAACTAAAGACTTGGACCATAGTCGCTATGGTTCTCACGATTTTGGGACTCATTGGTATCGGTATCAGCATCATCATGACGGTTGTGGGAGGACTGGCGATTCTGGGAATGGCTAGCGACACGAGCGCGGGACTTTTGCCCGTTCTGAGTGCCATCTAAATCGGTCTCGATTCCTTCACAAGTCTCTTGATGGGTCTTACCTGTGGGTGAGGCCCATCATGGTTTTTATAACGCCCCAAGTCATCGTCTTTCTGGCTCCCCTACGAAGTCTTGTCTGTGTTGAAAAGACATTGGATTCTTCACGGGGCGACAGAACATAAAATAGATGTTTGCCCGGGCTGTAAGCCCGGGCAAACATCTATTTATTGCTCATTTTCCGAAAGGCACACCGCAACGCAAAATCACATTCGCCCACGGAGTATCCTCCCCAGTTCTGACTACAAAAGCTGCTTGCGCTACCTGGCGCTTGAGCTCTTCATGGGAAATTGTGTCATGAGTCCCAGGAATCTCCGCAAACCAAGATTCCACCTCGGTGCCGATGGCCTCAGAAGCATAACAGCACGCTTCTATTTCAACTTCTGACAACAGAGCCTGAAGCACCGGTTGGAAGCGAGGCAAACCGAACACCACGCTCAAATCCACTACAGGAATATGCCGAGGAATCGGCAGGCCACAGTCCGCCAACACGAAGGTGTCTGTGTGGCCTAAACACGCAATCTGAGCCAGAAGACTGCGATTCAAAATGCCCTGTTTCTTCATCTGTTTCCTTTCAAAGCTGCGACAGCCTGCCAATACGAGGATTGCGCACCAGGATATTTTACCGTTTCGGAAGCAAATCGCGTTGCCGCTAATGCACTGTCGTGGAGGGACTGACCCTCAGCTAATTTAGCTGCGAGCACTCCGGTAAACGCGTCACCCGCCCCTACCGCGTCAACAGCTTGAACAGGAATTGCGTCGATATGCGAAACAATAATGTCATCTTTCGACGTGCGTTCTCCCAACAGCGATCCTTGTGAACCGAGAGTCAGAACCACGGAGGGCACTCCGACTTCCAGCAATGCTTTCGCGACGTCAGCATCCTCAGCATTACTGAGATTCAATCCCAGGCAGCTCGCCGCCAAACGTGACTCGTACTCGTTTACTACCAAAGGATTACTGTGCAAAAGCAACCACGGGTTAACAGCTATCGCCGGTGCGAGATTCAACACAACCCGCTTGCCGGAATCCACAAATCGTTTTGCAGCCTCCAGAATGCAGTCTTGCGGAATTTCTGCCTGCATCACCAGAACGTCAGCCTGGTGCAATGCCGGATTAATCCACTCGATTCCACCGCTATTCATGGCACCGTTGGCCCCGGGAACCACAATAATGAAGTTTTCACCTTGCTGTTCGACGGTTACAACCGCCAGACCGGTGGGAATGTCAACTTGACGCACAAAGCTCAAGTCCACACCCGCTCTTTGCAGAGATTCCACCACAACCTGTGCATTGGAATCATTACCAACCTGTCCTACCATCATCACGTGGTGCCCGGTCAGGGCGGCAGCTAGAGCTTGGTTCGCTCCCTTACCTCCGGCACTGACTCCGCCACCCCCACCCAAAAGGGTCTCTCCCGGCTGGGGATGGCGAGCCACTGTCAAATTCAGGTCAGCATTCAGAGACCCGAAAACAGCTATTGTCACTTGATGTACTCCGCAACGTTGTCTTTGGTGACAGTCTTAACTTCCACCGGAACATTGGCATCAGCCTTGCCGGTTTCCAAGAACTTAATAGCTTGATCTACGGCAATTTTACCGAGTTCTTTGGGTTGCTGAGCGATCGTTCCAAGCATGGTTCCATCCTGCACAGCCTGCAAGCCATCATTCGTGCCATCAAAGCCAAAGACGAATACGTCTTTACCCGCCTTTTCCGCTAACGCTTTCAAAGCACCCAGTGCCATCTCATCGTTATGTGCAAATATAGCCTTCACATTAGGATTAGCCTGCAGCAGATTTGATGCCACGTCCAATCCCTCAGCACGGTCAAAGTTAGCGGTTTGGGAAGCAACTACCTTGATATTCGGGAAGGCCTTGATGCCTTCCTCGAAGCCTTGACCACGGTCACGAGTCGCGGAGGCACCTGGCACCCCTTGGAGCACAATGACGTCTCCTTTCTCGCCGATGGCCTTGGCAATCTGCTCCGCAGCAAGTTTGCCGCCAAGGACGTTATCTGAGGACACAAAAGAATCCAGCTTGCCGGTAGTGACACCGCGATCAACTGCAATAACGGGAATCTTTGCACCATTCAGCGCTTCAACAGAAGGTCCCGCCGCGTCGGAATCCACCGGGTTAATAATTACCGCACTCACGCCCTTACTGATGGCGTTCTGAGCCTGGTTAGCCTGGGTGGCCGAGTCATCCTGAGCATCAGAAATCTCCAGTGTGTACCCCTTTGATTCCGCTTCGGCCTTGGCACCGTCGCTCAGATCCACAAAGAATGGATTGCTCAGAGTGGAAACTAACAATACGAGGTTTTTCCCACCTGAGGCATTGCCGTTCTCCCCTGAGGAGGCTCCATCATTGGCGGCATCGGTGCCGCCGCAAGCGCTCAGTCCTAGAATCCCTAGAGACAGAATCGCTCCAGATGCAAATAACTTGTGAAATTTTTTCATCATGTGTTTCCCTTTCTGGGTGTTTTGTTCCGGGGGGTCCCTCGAAACATGTTGTTTATTTATTGCAATTTTTGAACCCACAAGGAAGGGTTCTTTTTTTCCAGGGCAAGCCCGCTCCTTATGGTTTAGTGTGCAGATTCCTTGTTCTTCAGGGCATCAATACCCACTGCGACGGCGATGACCAGACCTATAACCACCTGTTGCCAGAAGGAAGGAACATTCATGATGTTGAGTCCGTTACGAATCACCGCCAGCAGAAGAGCCCCAACCAGAGTTCCGGAAACTTTACCTGAACCGCCGGCCAGAGATGCACCCCCAATCACGACCGCCGCAATCGCATCGAGCTCGTATCCCACACCGGCTTGTGCGCCAGCGGAATTGAGTCGACCAGCCATAACCATTCCAGCCACACCCGCATATAGTCCGCACAACGCAAACACGGTCACCTGCACCTTTTTCACGGGGATACCCGAAAGCCTAGCTGCCTCGATATTGCCACCGACGGCATACATGGCACGCCCCATTGCGGTTCGGTTGAGGATTACAGCCGCCACAACACCCGAGAGAGCAAATACGATAATCGGTACAGGAATCGGACCTATACTCCCCCCTAACATGTTTACCGCAGGTGAGGTGGGAATCGGTTTTCCTTGGGAAATCACCAGGGTGAGCCCACGAGCGATGGAGAGCATCGCCAGGGTAGCAATGAAAGACGGCAAACGAAAATACGCATTGCTAATTCCGTTTACTGCCCCGCACATGATTCCAGCCAGCAATCCAACTAGCAAAGCTAGCCAGCTGGGGATACCCATAACGGTAAAGGCGTAAGCACCCACCATGGCTGACAGGGCCAGCATGGAGCCAACGGACAGGTCAATGCCAGCTGCCACGATGACGAAAGTCATTCCAAACGCAAGAATTGCGGTGACCGCTGTTTGCACACCAATTTGGGTGAAGTTGTTCACCGAAAGGAACACCGGTGACGCTAGGCTCAAAACGATAGCCAAGATTACCAAACCGACCAGAGCTCCATTGTTGGCAAGGAAGGTTTTGACATTGACCAGCCCGTTAGACGGCTTCAATTCACGCTGAGCGCTTGGTTTCGTTACTGTTTGCATATTGGCCTTCTTTTCTAAATTTGTGACAACTCTGCGACATTGGAAACCGCCAGTGTCATGATTTCGTCTTGAGTGGTTCCTCTACCCGGAAGTTCCCCGGCAACTCGACCTTCCGACATCACCAGAATCCGGTCTGACATACCTAGTACCTCAGGCAATTCACTGGAAACCATCACCACCGCGCCACCATCGGACACGATTTGATTGATAAGTTCATAGATTTCGACTTTTGCACCTACGTCGACCCCGCGAGTCGGCTCATCGAGAAGTAACACCTTCGATCCGGCCAACACCCACCGTCCAAACACTAGCTTTTGTTGGTTTCCTCCCGAAAGCTCTTTGACTTTCTGATCAATGCTCTCCATACGGACTCGCATCCGCTGGGACACTCCTTCAGCTTGTTTACGCAACATTCTTCGTTGGGCTATCCCGAAACGAGCACTGGGCATGAGTTTTGCATAGCCGAGGTTTTCGCCAGCCGTTGCACCCAAAACCAAGCCCTGAGCTTTGCGGTCTTCCGGAACCATGCCCAGACCCAAAGAAATCTTTTTAGCAATCTGGGAGTTTGGAACTTCCTTTCCCTGAATTTGAATCACTCCAGAGTCAAATGTGTCGGCTCCCGCGATGGCTCTCAAGACCTCGGTTCTTCCTGCACCAACCAAGCCGGCGATTCCCAATACCTCTCCAGCACGAACATTGAAACTAACATCAGAGAAATTCCCTGCTGAACTTAGGTTTTTCACCTCCAGCAGTATCTTTCCGGCTTTAACCTGGCGGGAGGGGAACTGTTCATCAATAGATCGTCCCACCATGAGACGCACCAGCTCAGGTTCCGGAGTCTTCGCGTCTACCTGCGCCACGAGGTTTCCATCCCGTAGCACCGAAACAGTGTCCCCGATTTCTGCTAGTTCGTTCAGGTGGTGAGAGATAAAAATCATCCCCACCCCTTGTGCCTTTAGTGAGCGCATCAGCTCAAATAAGACCTTTATCTCTTTTGTCGTCAAAGCTGCTGTGGGCTCATCAAGTATCAGTATTTTGGACTTTACGGATAGAGCCTTGGCGATTTCGACCAACTGCTGACCTGCTATCCCCAATTCGCCCACGGGCTGTTTGAGATTGAGTTTCATGCCTACCAAATCCAAAGCCTCTTGTGCCCGGCGATAAAGTTCACGTTTATCTAACATTCCGGCCTTGGTTGGGAGTCTGCCCAGCAAAAGGTTCTCTGCCACGCTCATCTTGGGGACGAGGTTGAGTTCTTGGTGAATTACCGAAATTCCGTATGACTCCGCGTCCTTAACGTTCGCTATTGTCACTGGTTTCCCATCCAGGAACAGTTCACCCTTATCTGCACTGTATATTCCGGCAATAATTTTGATGAGGGTGGATTTACCAGCACCGTTTTCTCCCAGCAAGACATGCACTTTCCCTGGTTCTACGCGCAGAGAAATGTCTTTTAACACCTCTACTGGTCCAAAAGATTTATAGATATGCTTTAGTTCCAACGTTGTCATCTGCGCTGCTCCTTACTTTGCCCGCGCTGTGGATTTGCGGAGTATGAGGGAAGTTGGCAAGTGAAGGCTTTGCGCTTCTTCCCCTGCAATTAGTTTTTGCAACTCCTGAACAGCCAGAGAACTCATTTCTTCAATATCCTGGTTAATCGTGGTCAACGGTGGATTGAGGTGTTCCATAATTGGCAGGTCGTCATAACCGATAATCGATAACTCCTGTGGCACGTGGATTCCCTGTTTGCCGAGGTAGCTGAGAATCGGCCACAGTCGCGGCGTGTAAGCGATGATGGCCGCGCTGACATTGGCTTCCAACAGCTCTTGCATCAACGCAACTGAGTGCTGTTCACCGTCTGATTTCGGATTCACCACGGTTTCCAGCCCCAGTTCAGCACCAATCTCTAGGAAGACCCGAAGACGCTGTTGCGCAGTTGAAGTATGTTCTGGACCCAACACCATCCCAATGCGTTTGTGTCCCAATCCCTGCAGGTGAATCAGCGCATCGCGAATTCCTGGGTACGCATCTGAATCTACTGTAGGTACCTCGTAACCTTCCATCGTGCGATCAACGAACACAACAGGAACTCCCGCTCGTTGCACCTGTTTTAGAGCTGAGGAATGGCGGCTTTGAATAACCAGAATCATCCCGTCAACTCGATGTTCCAAAGCTTGATATAGGAATTGCTCCTGTTGCTCAAAGTTCTCTGAGGCGTTGCCGATAATCATGGCATATCCTGCTTCTGCCAGGCTAGTTTGCAGTCCGTGGGCAAGGAGACCAAAGTACGGGTTACGTACGTCTGAAACAAGAACTGCCACGACCCGATTTTGTTTGGAACGCAGCGAACGAGCCAGTCCATTCGGAGTGTAGTGGAGCTTTTTAATCGCCGCGTAAACTTGCCTTTTAGCCTTTTCAGAAGCCGATTTTCCCGAAAGTACGCGCGAAACGGTAGCCACCGAAACCCCGGATTCCTCGGCTACGTCTTTAATGGTCACGTTAGCGCGCATTGACTCTCCACTCCATTGTGTAAACGATTACATGTAATCGTTTACACAATGTTGCCACACATAGAGAGCTGTGTCAAGAAAAACCAATAGGAAAATTTTTTCCTGAAGAAACTCCCTGTTCAGAGAAGTTTGGCAGGGAAAATTCTGGGGTTAGACCAGGAAGAACGCTTCGGTAATACCCTCTAAATCTCCTGTTGACCAAGAATGGGCATCAGCAATCCGTTTGGCAAACCTATATACCCGCTTCTATAACCCGCAAAGCCGCGTGCAGCACTTCGGGGGTGGTCGCCAGGTTCAAACGGAAAGAGTTTTCAAAGCCCTTGCCCAAGTCCGCGCCGTCGTTGACGATTAGGCCGCGATCCCGCAGGGTCTGGGCTGGGCAATCTCCGAGGATTCCATCAGTTTCCCACCATGACAAATAGGTCGCCTCGGGCAGGAACACCCGGAAGTGCTCACCGTGATGGGCCAACCAGCCACGGACGGTTTCCCGATTCTCGACAATCTGCGCTTTGACTTCCCCCAACCATTCGCGGCTATCGCGGAAAGCACTGATGGATGCCAGCATCCCCCACGGGGTCGCCCCGGAGGCAAAAACTTGCAGCGGGGTGCGCAAACGTTGCCGCAGCGATTCGTCGGGAATGATCCACTGTGCACAGTGCAGACCGGGGATGTTCCACCCTTTTGAAGCAGCTGACGCAGTCACGGTCCGGGAAGCTGCCAACGCCGAAAATTGAGCAAAGGGGTGGAACTGTCCGTCCAAGACCAGCGGGGAGTGAATCTCATCCGAGAACACTAAGACGTCTGGGTGATCTGCCAAAATAGCGCACAATCCAGACATCTCAGCGGGACTCACGCACTTACCTACAGGGTTCCAGGGGTTGCACAGCACCAGCAGCCCCCCTGCCTGCGCCGAGCGGAAAACCTGCGAAATCCCCTCCAAGTTCAGCTGATACTGGCCAGTTTGCGCATCATAGTTGGACACGACCTGCACGACTTCGTGTCCCTGGTCTTGGGGCATCGTCAAAAATGGCATATAGGCAGGTGTCGGCACCACCACCGGAGCCTGCGGGGGAAGAATACTCATCACAGCCTGCAGCACCGACAGTACATCGGAGGCCACGCCAACCGCATCAGGCTCGATTTGCCAGCCGAATTCAGCCGCATAAAATTCTCGCATTGCCTGGCCAACATGTTGGGATAGACCTACGGGAGGGTAGCCGGTGATGGTGTCGTCGAGGGCGGACTGCAGGGTATCCCTCACGGCAGGCGCAATCCCAAAGTCCATTTCCGCGACCCACATACCCAGGGCTCCGGGGTGGATACTCCACTTCAGGGAGCGAGATTTTTTCAAGTCAGACAAAGACGGTAACGCTATCACCCCTATATTCTAGGGGAAATGAGCGCCAAAATGAGGTCAAGCGCCGCGCTTTCAACAGTCGGTCCCAGCGGTGCTGAAATAAGGACGCAGCCCAGACACATAATGTATCCGGGCCGCGTCCTTTATCCAGATTGAAAGGTCTAAGAGACCTCAACCGAGTTTCAGTTGTGGAGAATTACTTGGCCTTTTCGGCAATCTCCACCAGGCGCCAGTGCTTAGTCTTGGACAGCGGGCGCGTTTCCATGATGACGACCAAGTCGCCGATACCGGCGAGGTTTTGCTCATCATGAACCGTAACCTTCTTGGTTTTGCGCATGACCTTGCCGTAAAGCGGGTGCTTCACGCGGTCTTCGAGCTGAACCACGATGGTTTTTTCCATGCGATCAGACACCACGTAGCCGCGGCGCACCTTACGGTGATTGCGTTCGGTCGTTTCGGTAGTCATTGTTTCGTCTGCCATTGATTACTCCTTAACGCTGGGCTCGGTACGAATGCCGAGTTCCCGCTCACGGTAAATGGTGTAGATACGGGCGACATCGCGGCGAACCGCCTTAATGCGGCCGTGGTCTTCGAGCTGACCGGTAGCTTGGGCGAAACGCAGGTTGAAAAGCTCCTGCTTCGCGTCCTTCAGCTTCATCGCGAGCTGCTCGTTGTCCATGGCATCCAAATCGTTAGGAGCCAGTCCTTTGGAACCTATCATGTTCATTCACCACCCTCTCGGGAAATAAAACGGGTCTTGATGGGCAATTTGTGCTGGGCGCGAGACAGAGCTTCGCGGGCCAGTTCTTCGCTGACACCAGCGATTTCAAACAGCACACGGCCGGGCTTGACCGGAGCCACCCACCATTCGGGGGAACCTTTACCAGAACCCATACGAGTTTCCGCGGGCTTCTTGGTCAGCGGACGATCCGGGAAGATGTTAATCCAGATCTTGCCACCACGCTTGACGTGACGAGTCACGGCAATACGAGCCGCTTCAATCTGACGGTTAGTCAGGTAAGCGCCCTCCAGGGCTTGGATACCGTAATCGCCGAAAGCGATTTCGGTGCCGCCCTTAGCGTAGCCACGCCGGCCCGGACGGTGCTGGCGACGCCACTTAGTACGACGAGGAATCAGCATTGCTTATGCCTCCGTTTCTGTGGTTGCCCCGGCGGCGACGGTCGCGGCTTCGGGGGTTTCGTTTACGTTTTCGTTGGCCGCGTTGTCAGCAGGACGGTCGGCACGAGGACGGCGGGTCCCCGCGTGACGGTCGTTGCGGCGACCCGTGCGGCCGGCCTGTTCAGCCTGCATCCGGTTCCAATCCCGTTCGGTCATGTCACCCTTGTAAATCCAGACCTTCACACCGATACGACCAAAAGTGGTCCGTGCTTCGTAGAAGCCGTAGTCGATGTTGGCACGCAAGGTATGCAACGGCACGCGGCCTTCCCGGTAGAACTCAGAGCGGGACATTTCAGCACCGCCCAAACGACCGGAGCACTGCACGCGGATACCTTTGGCACCCGCACGCTGCGCAGACTGCATTCCCTTACGCATAGCGCGGCGGAAAGACACACGGGCGCTGAGCTGTTCAGCAATGGACTGAGCGACCAGCTGCGCATCCAAATCGGGGTTCTTAACCTCGCGAATGTTCAACTGTACCTGTTTGCCCGTCAGCTTTTCCAGCTGGGCACGCAGGCGATCCGCTTCCGCGCCGCGGCGTCCGATGACGATACCGGGACGAGCCGTGTACAGGTCAACAGACACACGATCGCGGGTCCGTTCGATTTCGACCTTAGAAATACCGGCGCGTTCCAGCTTGTCCTGCATGAGACGACGAATCTCGACGTCTTCCTTCACGAAGTCGCGGTAACGCTGACCGGACTTCGTAGAGTCAGCAAACCAGCGGGAACGGTGTTCCGCGGTTACGCCCAGACGGAAACCAGTGGGATGTACTTTCTGACCCATTATTTACTCCGCTCCCTTCTCAGTGCTTTTCGCGGCGGGCTTTTTTGCCGCCGTGCTCTTCGTAGCCGTGGACTTGGTCGTGGACGACTTCGAGGTCGTAGACTTTGCGGCCGTTGTCTTGGTCGCAGTGGACTTCGTCGTGGTCGACTTGGTGGTCTTGGACTTTGCAGCCGTGGACTTAGTCGTGCTCGCCTTGGTGGCCGCAGCCTTGGTTGTCGTGGACTTAGCCGTGGCTGGCTTCTTGGCAGGAGCCTTCTTGGCCGTGGTCGTGGACTTCGCAGCCGACTCTTCCTTGGCTTCTACCGGCTTAGCTGCCTTTTTTGTGACAGCGGCCGCAGCAGCCTTCTTTGCGGCGGAAGCCGAAATCCGATCAGCTTCCGGACGGCGCTGGGACGGCAAGTACGGAGCGGCAAGTTCCTTCTTGTCTTCCGCGTCTCCCACCACAATGGTCAGGTGAGAAGTACGCTTCAAGATACGCGCCCCGCGCCCTTGTGCCCGAGCCCGGAAACGCTTCATCGTGGGTCCGTCATTGACGTAGGCCTCGATGACGTACATCTCATCGGAATCAAAAGACGTACCGGCGTTGCGAGCAGCCTGTTCAGCGTTAGCCAAGGCGGAAACCAGAGTCTTGCGGATTGGCAAGGCCGGCTTTTGCGGAGCAAACTTCAGCACGTCAAGCGCCTTGTTCGCTTCCATTCCGCGCACCTCATTCATGATGCGGCGAGCCTTTTGCGGAGTCACGCGCACATAGCGGGTATGAGCAGTAGCTTTCATGTTCTATCCCTCCCCCGCTTTAGCGGCGACCTTTCTTGTCTTCCTTGTCGTGACCACGGAAAGTACGAGTCGGAGCAAATTCACCCAACTTGTGACCGACCATGGATTCGGTGATAAACACCGGCACGTGCTTGCGACCGTCGTGCACCGCGATGGTGTGACCCAGGAAATCCGGGGTAATCATCGAACGGCGCGACCAGGTCTTAATGACGTTCTTTGTGTTGGCCTCGTTTTGTGCGTCCACCTTCTTTTGCAGGTGAGCATCAACAAAGGGGCCTTTCTTCAAACTGCGTGGCATAAACAAACTCCCCTATCAGCGATTCTTGCCAGTCTTACGGCGACGGACAATGTACTGATTCGACGCCTTCTTCTTGCTACGAGTACGACCCTCGGGCTTGCCCCAGGGGCTCACCGGGTGACGGCCACCAGAAGTGCGGCCTTCGCCACCACCGTGCGGGTGGTCAACCGGGTTCATAACCACACCACGGACCTTCGGACGGCGTCCCAACCAACGGGAGCGACCGGCCTTGCCCAAGTCGATGTTGGCATGATCGGAGTTACCGACTTCACCAATGGTGGCGCGGCAACGAGCATCCACGTTGCGGATTTCGCCAGACGGCATCCGCAGCTGAGCAAAACGCCCCTCTTTGGCGACCAGCTGGACAGAAACGCCAGCGGAGCGGGCAATCTTGGCCCCGCCGCCCGGACGCATCTCTACAGCGTGAATCGTGGTACCCAGCGGAATGTTCTTCAGCGGCAAGTTGTTGCCGGGCTTGATATCCGCAGTGGGGCCCTGTTCGATGGAATCGCCCTGCTTCAGCTTGGACGGAGCCAAGATGTAGCGCTTTTCGCCATCGGCGTAGTGCAGCAAAGCAATGCGCGCCGAACGGTTCGGATCGTATTCAATATGGGCTACCTTGGCGGGGATACCATCCTTGTCGTGACGACGGAAGTCAATCAGGCGGTACTGGCGCTTGTGGCCGCCACCGCGACGACGAGAGGTAATCCGACCTTTGTTGTTGCGCCCACCGGTCTTGTGCAGCGGACGAACCAGGGACTTTTCCGGGTGATCACGCGTAATTTCCGCGAAATCAGACACGGAAGAACCACGACGGCCCGGAGTTGTTGGCTTGTACTTACGAATTCCCATGAGTTATCCCCCTTAGGCCTGCATCCCAAAGACGTCAATCGAGCCCTCTTTGAGGGTGACGATGGCGCGCTTGGTGTCGTTACGCTTGCCCCAGCCAGTACGGGTGCGCACGCGCTTGCCCTCACGGTTCTGGGTATTGACGGAAGCAACCTTTACCTTAAAGATTTCTTCGATAGCCGACTTGATTTCAACTTTGTTTGCGTCGGGTGCCACCACGAAGGTGTACTGACCGTGGTCAATCAAGTTGTAGGCTTTTTCGCTGACGACGGGCTTAATAATCACGTCGTGCGGGTTCTTAGTCTTTTCCAGGCTCACTTGTCTTCTCCTTTCCCAAGGAAGGAGTCCAACGCCGTTGCCGAGAACACCACATCGTCGTTAGCCAACACATCGTAGGTGTTCAGCTCGCCGACGAACAGAGCGTGGTGCTCGCTGAGGTTATTCACGCTCAACGCCACGACGTCATCAACTTCCGGGGTCAACACAATCAGGGCGCGACGATCGTCGACAACACCCTGCAAAGCTGCTTTCGCGGCCTTGGTGGACGGGGCTTCCTTGACACCGAAGTCGCTCAACACGTGGATACGCCCAGCGCGCGCCCGATCAGACAAAGCCTGGCGCAAAGCGGCGGTCTTCATCTTTTTCGGGGTGTTCTGGGAGTAGTCACGAGGCTGCGGACCGTGTACGATGCCGCCGCCAGCGAACTGCGGGGCGCGAATAGAGCCCTGACGAGCCCGGCCGGTACCCTTTTGACGCCACGGCTTCTTGCCGCCGCCGGCAACGTCACCACGAGTCTTAGTGGCGTGGGTCCCCTGACGAGCGGCCGCCAACTGGGCGTTTACGACCTGGTGTACCAAGGGGTTGTTAAAGTCGAGGTCGAAAACCTCTCCGGGCAGCTCTACGGTGCCGGTTTTCTTGCCGACGCCATCAAAAATGTCTACGCTGCGGTTTTCAGTCATTGTTAGGCTCCCTTCACTGCAGAGCGGATCATGACGATGCCGCCTTTGGGGCCGGGAATCGCGCCGGTCAAAACGACCAGACCCTTTTCCGCGTCCACAGCCTGAACCTTCAAGTTCATGATGGTGCGACGGTTACCGCCCATGCGACCGGCCATGTTCAAGCCTTTGAACACGCGGCCGGGGGTGGCGCAAGCGCCGATAGAGCCGGGCTTGCGGTGGTTGCGGTGCGCACCGTGAGAAGAGGACACGCCCTGGAAACCGTGACGCTTCATCACCCCGGCAAAGCCTTTGCCTTTGGTGTTTCCGGAAACGTCAACCAGGACTCCCGCATCAAAAACATCCGCGCCCAGTTCCTGACCGAGCTCGTAGGAGCTGGCGTCGTTGGTGCGAATTTCCGCGAGGTGACGGCGCGGCTCAACCCCGGCCTTGGCGAAGTGACCCGCCATCGGCTTGGTGACCTTGCGCTCGTCCATCTTGCCGAAGCCCAGCTGGACAGCATCGTAGCCGTCGGTTTCATTGGTACGAATCTGGGTGACGACATTCTTTTCGACCTGGACCACCGTCACGGGAATCAACTTGCCGTCTTCATCCCAGACCTGGGTCATGCCGAGCTTGCGCCCCAGTAATGCCTTTACAGAGGCCATGGTGTCGTTAGTCATCGTGGTCCTCCTTACAGCTTAATCTCAATATTCACGTCTGCCGGCAGTTCGAGACGCATCAGCGAATCAACTGCGGAAGGCGTGGGGTCAATAATGTCAATCAGACGCTTGTGGGTGCGAACTTCAAATTGCTCCCGGCTGTCCTTATATTTGTGCGGCGACCGAATCACAACGTAAACGTTCTTTTCGGTCGGCAGGGGCACAGGTCCGACTACGGTAGCGCCAGCACTGGTTACCGTCTCGACAATTTTCTTTGCCGAGGAGTCAATGACCTCATGGTCATAAGACTTCAGCCGAATGCGGATTTTTTGTCCCGCCATGGGCTAACCTCTCTCTAACTGGTTCTTCACCGGTACACGCTTTCGGGTGTGTCGCATTTGTAAACGCAACACGAGCGAAATCTCGCACCGTTGGATTTCCATTCCACCTGACTTTTGCCAGGCAAGTGCGCACTGGGAGGCGTGAACCCGCCTCAAGATGCGCCGAGGATAAAGCCTACGCTAAAACCGCTGTCTGATGCAAATTCTGCGGTCAGTTCAAACCCACCACAAATAACTGTTCACGAAAAATGTTGCACACTTTCGACTCTTTAAATGCTATTACAAACCTAAGCCGAGACACCGCAACGCCGGGAGATACCCTAAACAGCTGAACTAAGCGGCAGACTCGGGGTAAAAAGGGGTAAAAATCAGGACAGCATGGTCCGGTCAGATAGCGCCGCACCCTTGAACTTGGCGAACTGGGCCAGCAGGTCGTCCACAGTCGCGTTTTCCTTGTCTTTCCCGCTCAGTTCCATAATGATTTCGCCCTCATGCATCATGATGAGGCGGTTGCCCAGGTGCAGAGCCTGTTCCATATTGTGAGTCACCATCAGGGTGGTCAGTCCGTGGCGCGCCACCAGCTCCTGGGTCAACCGGGTGATCAACTCGGCACGCGCCGGATCCAAAGCCGCCGTGTGTTCGTCCAACAGCAAAATCTTCGGCTGAGTGAACACGGCCATCACCAGGGACAACGCTTGACGCTGCCCACCGGAGAGCAAACCCACGCGGGCGGTCAGGCGATTTTCCAAACCTTGTTCCAAAACCTTGAGCTCTTCACGGAACTGCGCTTTGCGGGTTCGGGTCACCCCGAGTCCCAGTCCGTGCCCATGCGTGCGCGCCCAGGCAATCGCCAAGTTCTCTTCAATAGTCATGTGCGGGCAGGTTCCCGCCATCGGGTCTTGGAACACGCGTCCCACGTAACGCGCCACTTTGTAGTCAGGTTTGCGCGTCACATCGTGGCCGTCAATATGTATCTGTCCCAAGTCCGGGCGGTAACGTCCCGAGACGATGTTCAGCAAGGTCGATTTGCCCGCTCCGTTGGAACCGATGACGGTCACAAAGTCGCCCTCGTCCAACTGCAGGGAGATGTCACGCAGAGCAATTTTTTCGTTAACGGTGTGACGGAAAAACGCCTTGGAAATATGCGAAAGTTCTAGCATGGTTCACAGCCCCTTCCGCCGGGTCCGTTTGGTGATATGTTTATCCGCCGGGCGGGTATCTCCGGAGTCAAGCTCTTCAGCGTCGGCCGTATCCCAGGGCTGCACCCCGGAGAACTCCGCAATGGGATGGTTCTTTTGCCACGAAAGAAAGCCTTTCCACCGTGGGGCAATGAGGAACACCACCACGATGATGGCGCTCAACAGTTTCATGTCGTTAGGGTTGAATCCCGGAATCATCAAGGCAGCTTGAATGATGACGCGATACACGACAGAGCCGCCCACCACGGCCAACACTGCCATCCAGATGCGTCCGGTGGGAATGACCGCGGTGCCAATGATAACCGAGGCTAAACCGGCAATAATCAACCCGATACCCATAGAAATATCCGCGAAGCCTTGATACTGGGCAATGAGGGAACCGGACAGCGCCACCAAGCCATTGGACAGCGCCAAGCCGATTAGTTTGGCCAAGTCGGTGTTCACACCTTGGGCGCGCGCCATTTCTTCGTTATCCCCGGTGGCGCGCAAAGCCAAACCCAGATTGGTGGATAGGAACCACACGACTATCCCGCAGGCTACCAGCAGGACCACCAACAGAATCGCTACGCTGACCCACGTCCCCACCAGATTTGCCTCCCGCAGTGGCGTGAACAGCGATTCTTCACGCCGAAACGGCAGGTTGGATTTGCCCATGATGCGCAGGTTCACCGAATACAAACCAATCTGGGTCAAAATCCCTGCCAGCAGCGGGTGAATCTTCCCCGCCGTGTTCAGTAAGCCGGTAATCAGCCCGGCAATCAGTCCCACCGCGAATCCCGCCAAGGTTCCCAGCCACGGGCTGCCTCCACCGAGGATAACTACCGCGCAAGCTGCCGCTCCGGTGGTAAAACTCGAGTCAATCGTCAAATCGGCGAAATCGAGGATTCTGAATGTGAGGTACACCCCCAAGGCCATCAATCCGTAAATGAGGCCCAGCTCCACCGCACCAATCATATTTTTTCAAATCCTTACGTGTATTCACAAGGTTCCCCGGTTACGTTCTCGGGGTCGCTCACCCACTAATTAAAACACGAGCCTGACACCCCAGCCAAAATAGGGCCCTGGAAACACGCGCGGTTCCAACATCGCAAAAGCCCACCCCGCTTTTAGGCAGGATGGGCTGTTGTCTAAACACTGCGGTTACTCGTAAACCACCTTGTCGGCTTTAGCCGAAAGCTCAGCGGGAATCGGGTGTCCCTGCTTCTCGGCGGCCTCCGGGTTTATCACCAGTAACGGAGTTTTTTGGGCTTCCACCGGCATAGTTGCGGGTTTAGCCTCGCCCTTTAAGATTTTCACAGCCATTTCTCCGGTCTGATGGCCCAAGGTTGTGTAATCCAGACCCAGCGTCAAAGCCGCACCGTTACCGACCGAACTGGACTCACCAGCCACCGTAAGGATGCCCTTTTCCTCCGCCACCTGCAGCACGGAATCCAACGCGGCTACCACGGTGTTATCGGTAGGAATGAAAATGGCATCGACTCCGGTCAGAGTCTGAGCAGCCTGCTGAACTTCGGCGGTGTTAGTGATGGTTTTTTCCACCACTTCCAACCCTTGTTTCTTAGCTTCAGCTTTCGCCAATTTGACTTGTACCTGCGAGTTTACCTCTCCGGAAGAGTAGATAATGCCAACCTTTTGAGCATCGGGAATCACCTGTTTGACCAGGTCAATCTGTTTCGCCACCGGATTCATATCCGTAGTGCCGGTCACGTTGTAACCCGGCGCCTCGTTAGATTCCACCAGCTCCGCTGCCACCGGATCCGTCACCGCGGTGAACAGTACCGGGGTATCGACCACGTTTTGGGCGATGGACTGAGCCATAGGGGTGGCGATAGCAAACACCAAATCGTAATCACCCGCAGCGTACTTTGAGGCGATGGAGTTCACGTTGGTCTGGTCCCCTTGGGCATTGGAAGCGTCATAGGAAACTTCCAGGCCAGCTTCACTTAAAGCGGCTTTAAATCCGGCTACTGCCTCGTCCAAGGGCGGGAAACTGGCGTACTGGGCAATAGCGACTTTGTATTTGCCATCTCCGCTGGCAGCACCTCCCTTGGTGGCGTCTGTAGAGGAACAACCCGCCAGCGCCAAAGCGGCCATACCGACGACTATTGAGGCAATTATTCTACGCATCAGGAAAATCCTTCGTTTTGGTGAATATTGAAACTCACCATAACGCTATTCACGTTTTGAAAAAAACTCGTCTCACATATCGAACTACAGGGTGAGTGAAAGGAATCCAACCGGAAAGCAAAAGGTTACACCGGGCCGACAAATCGGTCTCGTATCCACCGGAAGAAATTACTGATCCCATCCGCGACCACGGTGTCGGTCACGTTACGCGACAGCCAAGAATATAACCCCATAAACCAGAAAGTCAGGCGTTCCGTCCAGTTTCCGGAACGCCAGTCTTTCGGTACCCAGGAAATGGACTTCAAACGCGCGGCCGAAAATACCTGGGTGTATTGCAAAATTGCTTCCAGACCATGACGAATCCCCTGGCCGCTTTCGCTTTTGCCCTGAATCGGCGCCTTCCACGACATATCCATCGAGAAATACGTGTCGTTGACGCTGACTGCGGCAAACTGTGCATTGTTAATCAGGGTCCGCACGAAATCGATGTCGCGAGTAAAGACGGCGGCAGAATCAATCACTCGTGACCCCGTTACCAGGCGCACCACGTTCGCGATGTCTTTGAACGATAGCAGCGCCACTACCGGTCCGTACACTTCCGTTTCCAGAAGCTCCAAATCAGGAGGCAAATCCGCCACGATGGTCGGCTCAAAAAAAGTCGGACTAATCTCAGGACGCGGATGGGACCCCGTCAGTACCCGGGCGCCGTTCTCAAGAGCCAGTTTCACAACTTTTTCACAATTCTTGACTCGGCCAGGGTACATCATGGAGCCCATAGTGGCGTGCCGATCCACGAATCGCCCGACCCGAATCTGCTCATGGGTATATTGGAGCATCATCTGTTCAAACGGTTCTCGCACTGATTCATGCACAAAAATAATCTCGACAGCTTTCGTGGATTGGCCGGCGTTCAGGAAAGCCGAACGAGCACAGGCTTTCGCCGCGTCCCACAATTTCGCGTCATCCATCACCAACGCAATGTTTTTAACCCCTCCAAAGCAAGAAATGGGCACCGAGTGGCGAGCACACTCCATCGAGATTTTTTGACACATCCGGTTCGGTCCGATGGCTGAAACATAGTCGAGGGCCGGAATGAACTGCATCCCGAACTGTGAAGATTCCGAAACCACGATGCGCCACACGTCTGCGGGCATCCCGGCGTCCACCAGCACCGCTTTCATCAACAGGGCTCCCAGAGCCGCCTGGGGAGTCACGAAATTGACCACCGTGTTACCGGCCATAATAGGGTTCAAGATATCGCAGACCATAGAAATTGGATTGTCCGCGGAAGTGAACATCCCTACTACCCCCATGGGGCGGTACCAAACCCGATAGGTGGACAGCGGTACCGAGCCCCCACCCCGGCGCGGTTTCCACAGATACCTCAAATGTCGCTTAATGCCCCGTACCTGGGTAATCATGTAAAAATACTCTGAGGAAGCGTCCAGCCAGGATTTCCCGCTCAACAGCTGGTCGAGCCCAATAATCGGCTCATAGTAACGCACAACTCGTCTCAAGAATCGGTACAGAATGCGTGAACGCGTGTAAATGCTCTCTTGTGACCACTGTTCACTCACGGCATGAGCCCGAAGCACGGATTGTTCTCCATCAGAGAAGGTGGAGCAATGCAGGGTTCCGAAGGATTCCCAAGTCTGGACATTGTAAACCGGAGCATCAGCACCGCTCTCGCCACGACCGGCAATGAGCAAGGACGTCATGAACTTGTCGTCGATACCCTTGGGGTATTCCATGTCTCCTCCTTCCTGACTGTAATCTAAGGGTTCGTTTCTCCAGTTTGTCCGAATCCGTTGTCACTCTGACGCAGCGAAACGAAAGCGGTTCTATACCGGGCCGTGAATCCGATTCTTAATGTGATGTCGCAGGTTGCGCCACGCATAAGCAATCACCGTATCGGTGAACAGAATCGAGGCAATCACTGCGGCACGGCTAGAGAAAAAGCTCCACCGTTCCATCCGGTTTCCGGGCTGGAGGTCGTTTGAAATCCAGGGATGACCTTCCTGCCTGGCCACGGATTGAACGCGGGAATACTGCAGAATCGACTCCAACCCGTGACGGATGCCGGAGCCGGTACTCCTGATACCCTGAATCGGAGCTTGCCACGTCGAGTACAGACTCATGTAGGAGTCGTTGATGATTACCGCTGCGCCGTTGGCTGCTTGGATGAAATCGCGCATCATGAACTCGGATTCAGTGAACAGATAGATACAGTAACTGTGCCGAGACGTGCCCAAGAAGCGTGATACTTCCGTGAGGTCCTGGAATGGTTGCAGATAGATGAGGGGGCCGTGAAGCTCACTTGCACAGATTGCGGCGTCCTGCGGCACTCTGGCGAGGATGGTCGGTTCATAGAAGGACGGTCCCAGGTCCGGGGCGGTGTTACCGCCTAGGACTAGCTCAGCCCCTCGTTGGACCGCGTCGTCCACCAGCTCCTGGATGGTTTGCGCCCGCTGCGGTGTCAGCATAGCACCCAAGGTGGTTTCAGCAGAATCCAGAGAACCAATGGCAACCTGGTCTGACACAAAGTCTTTCAAGGCGAGTTTAAAGTAATCAAAAATTGAATCCTGCACCCAGATGATTTCGGCGCTGTTTACGGTTTGTCCCGCGTGTTGGAAACCAGCACGGGCCATCGCCCGGACCGCATGATCAAAACGGCAATCTTCACAAATCACCCCAACGTTAAGCACCTGCAGGAAACCCTTGAACGGAACCCGGTATTCCTGGCAAATTCTCGAAATCCGGCGTCCTAACTTTTCCGAGCCTAAAACCGTGACCATATCTAGACCGGGAATGACGGCGCGCCCCGCTTTTGAAGTTGTGTCCGGAATAATCTTCCACAAACCGTACGGCATTCCCGCATCTACCAACATGGCGTGCATCAGTACAGCGCCCAAGGCCGCCTGGGGGGTCACGAAGTTTACGACCGCATTGCCCGCCGCAATCGCCTGTAGGACATCGTTGATTGAAGAAAGCGGCCAGTCAGGTGACGTGAAAATTCCCACTATGCCCAAGGGACGCTGGTAAACACGCCACCGCGAACCGGGTAGCGCTCCCCTACCAGCTCGGTGTTTGCCCAGCCTACGGCTGGAAAATTTGATGTTTTTCGCGGTGGACAAAACATCGAGAAACTCTTCGTGGGCATCAATTAATGATTTGCCGCTGAGCATTTGCGACAGGGCGACCATTTCGTTTTGGTACTTCCACACTAACTGGGAAAATCGGGCCAAAACTTTGGCGCGCCCATAGGGCCCCATTTCAGTCCAGACCACCTGTGCTGCCTGCACCGTCATCAAAGATTCCTGGGCGTCTTCGGGGGAAGCCGTAGCGACCCGGGTCAGCAACCGTCCGGATTCCACATCGACCACGTCTTTGCGAGGACCGTGCATCCAGGACAAAAATTCTGCCAAGATGGCAAAAAATCTGTCGTCCAAGACATCGGAATGCACTGCAACCCCTCCCTGTACGTCAATTGTAGGTTACGAACAGCCTTTTGAATTATAGCCAAGCCGGAAAGCTATGAGGACCATTGCCGGGTTCTGTCGCTTTATAGCAAGGTGGGCAGGAAACCGAAGTTTCCTGCCCACCGCTGTGTAATTGACCGTAGGTAATTACGCGATAATCTTGGTCACCTTGCCGGAACCAACGGTACGGCCGCCTTCGCGGATAGCGAAGCCGAGGCCTTCTTCCATAGCGATAGGCTGAATCAGCTCCACGCTGATTTCAGTGGTGTCGCCAGGCATAACCATTTCGGTGCCTTCGGGCAGGTGGATAACACCGGTAACGTCGGTGGTGCGGAAGAAGAACTGCGGGCGGTAGCCATCGTAGAAGGACTTGTGACGTCCGCCTTCATCCTTCTTCAAGATGTAGACCTTGCCCTCGAACTTGGTGTGCGGGGTCACGGAACCAGGAATGCAGATAACCTGGCCGCGCTCCACATCTTCACGCTTGGTGCCGCGCAGCAGCAGACCACAGTTCTCGCCGGCGTAGGCCTCGTCCATGGACTTGTGGAACATTTCGATACCGGTAACGGTGGTCTTTTGCGTCGGACGGATGCCCACGATTTCGACTTCGGCGTTCAACGGCAGCTTGCCGCGCTCCACACGACCGGTCACCACGGTGCCGCGGCCGGTAATGGTGAAGACGTCTTCGATAGGCATCAAGAACGGCTTGTCGAGGTCACGAACAGGCTCAGGAATGTAGGTGTCAACCGCTTCCACGAGCTCTTCAACCTTCTTGGTCCACTCGGCGTCGCCTTCCAGAGCCTTCAGAGCGGAAAGGTGGATGATCGGGCAGTCGCGGTCGAAGCCCTGCTTCTCCAGGTCTTCACGGATTTCGTCCTCCACGATTTCCAGCATGTCTTCGTCCACATCCGGGGAATCGCACTTGTTCAGAGCGACCAGGATGGAAGGCACGCCGACCTGCTTGGCCAACAGGATGTGCTCCTTGGTCTGAGCCATCGGGCCGTCAGTGGCAGCCACCACGAGGATAGCGCCGTCCATTTGCGCAGCGCCGGTAATCATGTTCTTGATGTAGTCGGCGTGGCCAGGGGCGTCCACGTGAGCGTAGTGACGGTTGGGGGTTTCGTATTCAACGTGAGAAACGTTGATGGTGATGCCGCGCTGACGTTCCTCCGGAGCGTTATCCACCTGATCGAAGGGGGTGAACTTGTTTGCGGGCAAATCCGGATACTTGTCAGCCAACACCTTGGTGATAGCTGCAGTCAAAGTAGTCTTGCCGTGGTCAACGTGACCAATGGTGCCGACGTTAACGTGCGGCTTGTCATGAGTATAAGTGCCTTGTGCCACTTCTTTCTTTCCTCCTGGACTTTAGGTAGTTTTGCTCCGTAATAAATAAGCAGATGTCAGATTACCACTATCTTACGGATTTTCCTACCTGGGTTTTTCTTGATTTTTCTTCTTGCGGATTTTTGCGGGTTTTTCCTGGAGTGTCCCCAGCGGCTTTCGAGACGCACCCGGCTACGCGCCGGGGACACTGCCAAAAAGGAAAAGAACCCTTATGCACCGCGGTTGTTGGCGATGATTTCTTCGGAAATCGAACGCGGAACCTCGGCGTAGGAATCGAACTGCATGGTGAACACCGCGCGGCCCTGGGTCTTGGAACGCAGGTCGCCGATGTAGCCAAACATTTCTGACAACGGCACCTTGGCACGAATAACCTTCACGCCCTGGCCGTCATTCATGGAAGCAATGTTGCCACGGCGGGAGTTCAGGTCGCCGATGACATCACCCATGTACTCCTCGGGAGTACGGACTTCCACATCCATGATGGGTTCCAAGATGACGGGATTCGCCTTCTTGGCGCCTTCCTTGAACACCATGTTGCCGGCAATCTTGAAAGCCATTTCCGAGGAGTCGACTTCGTGGTAAGCGCCGTCCTCCAACGTTGCTTTCACGTCCACCATCGGGTATCCGGCCAAAACGCCGGATTCCATAGCCTCGCGAATGCCTGCGTCAACGGAAGGAATGTATTCGCGCGGAACACGACCCCCGGTGACCTTGTCTTCGAAAGCGTAGGTGTTGCCCTCGGCCCGTTCTTCCTCGCTCAACGGCTCGAACGTCACCAGCACCTTCGCGAACTGGCCGGAACCACCGGTCTGTTTCTTGTGGGTGTATTCGACCTTCTCGACCTTCTTCTTGATGGTCTCACGGTAAGCCACCATGGGCTTGCCGACGTTAGCTTCCACCTTGAACTCGCGCTTCATCCGGTCCACGATGATGTCCAAGTGCAGCTCGCCCATACCGCCAATAACGGTCTGTCCGGTTTCCTCGTCCAGACGCACGGTAAAGGTCGGGTCTTCCTCGGCCAGCTTCTGGATGGCGATGCCCATCTTTTCCTGATCGGCCTTTGACTTCGGTTCCACCGCCACGTGAATCACGGGTTCGGGGAAGGTCATGGATTCCAGCACAATCGGCTTGTCGATGGCGCACAGCGTGTCGCCGGTGGTGGTCTCTTTCAAACCAATAAAGGCATAGATGTGACCAGCGTGAGCGACTTCCACCGGATTCTCATGGTTGGAGTGCATCTGGAACAGCTTGCCCACGCGCTCTTTCTTTCCCTTAGTGGAGTTGTAGATCTGGGTGCCTTGCTCGGCTTTCCCGGAGTACACGCGCACGTAGGTCAGCTTGCCGTAGAACGGGTGCACGGCCACCTTGAAGGCCAAAGCGGCAAAAGGCTCGTTCTCATCAGGCTTGCGGGATTCGGTTTCGCCTTCCTCCTCGTGACCGGGACGGAAACCGCGAACCTCCTCAACATCCAGCGGGCAGGGCAGGTAGTCGATGACCCCGTCCAAGCAGGGCTGCACGCCCTTGTTCTTAAAAGCGGAGCCGCCATAGACCGGGTAAATCTCGGAACGAACGGTGCGCGCCCGGATTCCTTGCTTAATCTGGTCAACGCTCAGCTCGCCGTTCTCGAGGTAGGCCTCCATCAGTTCGTCGCTGGCCTCAGCGGCCTCTTCGGTAGCTGTCTCCAGGTACTTCGCGGCCTTTTCCTGGTATTCCGCGGGAATGTCTTTGTACTCGACAACGGCGCCCTTGGTTTCGTTACCGTCAGCATCTTTCTCAGGGAAGTACACGGCTTGCTGACGCAAAACGTCAATGACACCGACAAAGTCGGATTCCGCGCCCATCGGGAAAGTCATCACTACCGGACGAGCCCCCAAGCGGTCAATGATGGTCTGGACCGAAAAGTCGAAGTCCGCACCCAGCTTGTCCATCTTGTTGATGAAGCAGATACGCGGCACGTTGTACTTGTCAGCCTGGCGCCACACGGTTTCGGACTGCGGTTCCACGCCTTCCTTACCGTCAAACACCGCTATCGCTCCGTCCAAGACGCGCAGGGAACGTTCCACCTCAACGGTGAAGTCCACGTGTCCGGGGGTGTCGATGATGTTGATTTGATTGTTCTTCCAGAAACAGGTCGTAGCCGCGGAGGTAATGGTGATACCGCGTTCTTGTTCCTGTTCCATCCAGTCCATAGTCGAAGCGCCATCGTGCGTTTCACCGATCTTGTAGTTGATACCGGTGTAGAACAGGATGCGTTCCGTCGTGGTCGTCTTACCAGCATCGATGTGTGCCATGATGCCAATGTTGCGGACCTTCTTAAGGTCAGTTAGCACGTCAAGTGCCACGGGCGTGTCCCTTCGTTAGTATTTGTTATTTCTTAGTAATTCTATAAGTCACTCGGTGCGGGTTTACATCCGGAACTTACAGGCAGCGACTGCCCGGCGACTACCAGCGGTAGTGGGCAAAGGCGCGGTTAGCTTCAGCCATCTTGTGAACGTCCTCACGGCGCTTCACCGCGGCACCCAAGCCGTTGGAAGCATCCAAAATTTCGTTCATGAGCCGTTCGGTCATGGTCTTTTCACGACGCTGACGGGAGAAATCCACCAGCCAACGCAGCGCCAAAGTGGTCGCGCGAGAGGCTTTGACTTCCACCGGAACCTGGTAGGTTGCCCCACCGACACGACGGGAACGAACCTCCAAGTGCGGACGAATATTCTCCATAGCGCGCTTGAGCACCACGATGGGGTCCTGCTCGGTCTTGTGAGCCACACCTTGCAGCGCACCATAGACGATGCTCTGAGCCACGGACTTTTTCCCGTCCAACAGGACGCGATTGACGAGCTGGGTGACCAGCGGAGAGTTGTACACCGGGTCAGCAATGAGTGGGCGCTTAGGCGCCGGTCCTTTACGAGGCATTCTTACTTCTTCTCCTTCTTAGCGCCGTACTTGGAGCGACCCTGTTTACGGTCGCGCACACCCTGGGTATCGAGAGCGCCGCGCACGATGTGGTAGCGCACACCCGGGAGGTCCTTCACACGGCCACCGCGCACCAGCACGATGGAGTGTTCCTGAAGGTTGTGGCCAACGCCAGGAATGTAGGCGCTGACTTCGATGCCGGAAGAAAGACGCACACGAGCGACCTTGCGCAGAGCCGAGTTCGGCTTCTTCGGGGTGGTGGTGTACACACGAGTGCACACGCCACGACGCTGCGGAGAGCCTGCCAAGGCCGGGGTCTTGGACTTCGTGCGCTTGCTGGTACGTCCTTGGTGGACAAGTTGTTCAATAGTAGGCACAGTAACTCCGTTTCTTGAATTTGCTTGGAATCTAAGGCTTTGTAGCCGCCCCGCGGACATAGCTGTACCGTCCGGGGGCCGGTCCGCCTTCCTTTGGTCCTTGGTTCAAGAACGACATTTCAGGTTGCGTCCGGAGCTCGAACGGAGCGAGCCCGCTGTTCGCACGAGTTTCTTCGCGCGACTCTGGGTGACTAAAAACAGACACCAAAGAGCTATCTTACCAAAACTGCGAACCCGCGACAAAACCAGTCGGTGCGCGAGACAAACCCGGCTGCACTATAATGAAACCATGAGCGAAGACCAGCCCAAACCTCAGCCCCCCGAGCCCATCGAACCCGCTGCGGACAGTCCCCTTCTGGCCGCAAGTGCCGCCAAGGAACGCCTCGCCGGGGAAAAGGGCGTGTGGATGCAAGCGACTTTGCTGCCCATGGCGCTGATTGGGGTGTACCTGGTGGTCATCGGTTTGGCAACGAATATCTACGGCGCCGTGGTGGGCACCGGTAGCTCTCCCGAGAAAATTTTTGAAGCGCCCTTAGCTCTGGGGCTTTGCGGCCTGATTCTGTGCGTCGCGGAAATTGCCGCCTACCGCCTCCTGGTGGGCTTGTTTGCGAAGCGTCGGGTTACGGAGCTGGCTGCCAAGCCGGCATTGCCCGAAATCCTGGCGGGAATCGCGACGGGGGCGGGGCTGGTGAGCTTGCCGATGCTAATCCTGTGGGCCAGCGGACATTGGCAGCTGACCCAGGTCAGTATTGAACCCGGCGTGGGTCTGGGCATAGCTATGGGTCTGGTGTCCTGTGTATGGGAGGAGCTGCTGTTCCGCGGGGTGATGGTGCGGCTTTTTGACCGAGCTTGGGGGCCGGTGTGGGCCATCACCATGTCCACCGTGGTGTTCGGAGGACTGCACCTGATGAATCCCGGTATGACGGGAATGGGGGTTGTCGCCCTGGCTCTCAGTGGCGGACCGCTGCTGGGAGCCGCCTACCTGTGGAAACACCGGCTATGGTTCCCCATCGGACTGCATTTTGGATGGAACGCGATGCAGGGCTCCTTTTGGGGGTCGGTCGTGTCCGGTACCGGGGAACAGCACGGGCTGTTGCAAGGTACCTTTGTCGGTCCCCAGTGGATTACCGGCGGCAGCGTCGGGGTGGAGGGTTCTTTCCTGACCGCCATCGTTTGCCTGGCCGCTACGACGCTCATCGTGCTACGGATGCGCCGCCATCCTGAAAGCCCGGATTTGTCGCAGAAATGAGCGGATTAACGGGGTAACTCGACAGGTTAATGCTTTCACTGGTCGCGATTTTCGGGCAGTTGCGTTTTTAGACTGTAAACCGATTTGGGGAGGTAATTTTTGTCTGCAGGGTTGTTGGCACTATTAGACGACGTGGCGGCTTTGGCGAAAGCCGCGGCCACTTCACTTGACGATGTGACAGGAGTGGCGGCCCGAGCCAGCGGCAAGGCGGTTGGGGTCGTGATTGACGATACCGCCGTCACTCCTCAGTACGTAGCGAGGATTGCCCCGAAGCGAGAACTTCCGGTCATCGCCAAGATTGCCCGCGGCTCAATCATCAATAAAGCCGTCATCCTGGTGGTTTCGTTGCTGTTGAATTATTTTCTGCCCGCCGCTCTGACCCCCATCTTGATGGTGGGAGGGGCATACTTGTGCTTTGAAGGTGCCGAAAAAATTTTGGGGCATATTTTCCACCACCAGACTGGCGCCACTCACAACACCCCAACCTCAGCTAACGCCGCAGAGGAAGAAAAACGCATCGTGCGCGACGCCACCCGCACCGACCTCATCTTGTCCACCGAAATTATGGTGGTGGCCCTAAACGAGGTCCGCACGCAGAGCCTGGCGATGCAAATCGGGGCTCTGATTGTGGTGGCTTTCCTGATTACGGCGCTGGTCTATGGAGTAGTAGCGCTACTGGTAAAGATGGATGACGTGGGCTTGGCATTGAGCCGCACCCACCACAAGTTCTCTCAGGCTACCGGACGGTTGCTGATTCGGCTGATGCCCGCTATCCTCAAGATTCTCTCCACAGTCGGGGTCGCGGCGATGTTGTGGGTGGGAGGACATCTGTTCTTTAGTGGACTAGCTGAAGTGGGGATGCCTCTCATATTCGGATTCATGCAGGCTTGTGGTCACGCGGTAGCGAGTTCTGTACCGGTAGCCAGCGCGGCAGGTGCTTGGATCACGGAAACCGTATTAGCTATGTTGCTAGGATTTGTTCTCGGTGCCATTGTGACCGTAACAGTTTGGGGTATTAGCGCCATCGTGAAACGAATCCAGCGGAAAAATCCTCCGGAAGAACTCTAGTCGCTACAGCGGGATTAGGAGTGCGAGGCAATCCGTTCCAGAGCCGAATTTTCCACGACCTGTTCCAAACTGTCGTGAATAATCTGGGCGCGTCCCGGCCCGACTCCTTCGATTTCCATCAGTTCTTCGGTGGAAACCTCTAGCAGCTCGGACAAAGTCCCCCACCGGCGCGTAATCGCCTCAACAATATGGGCAGGAAGCCGCGGAATCCGCGCCAACATGCGCAAACCGCGGGCACTCAAGGGAATCTCGAGGATTTCCGAGCCCATTCCGCTCACCCCGATGATGCGGGCCACCAAGCTCAAATCCAACAGTTCTGCATCGTCCAGTTCGCCCAGGCGATTGACCACCTTTTCCTCTGAGTATTCATCGGGAATATAGTCACGAATCAGCAGGGAACGGTTCACCGCAAAGCCGCGCATCAGCTCAGCTTGCTGCATTTTCAATAGGCGCCCGTGTTCGCCCAGCTGAATGAGCATATCGGACACTTCATGTCCGACCCGACGCACCATTTCTTGACGTTGCACCACCAGCGCCACGTCACGGGCGGTAACCATGTCGTCGATTTCCATAGTGGTCAGCAGGTCTGAGACTTCGTTCAAACGAATCCGATATTTTTCCAAGGTGTCAATCGCCAGAGACGCACGGGTCAGCAGGGTTTCCGGGTCTTCCAGCACGTAGCGTTTATTGCCCAGATACAGCGAAATGGCCCGCAGGGAATGCGATACGGCAATAACCGGGTTGCCGCTTTGCACCGCGACACGGTGAGCCGTGCGGTGGCGCATGCCGGATTCGGTGGTGGGAATGGAGGGGTCAGGAAGCAGCTGGACGTTTGCGCGGCGAATCCGCCATTTGTTCGGGTCGATAATGACCGCGCCGTCCATTTTGCACAGTTCGCGCAGCCGCGTGGCCGAGAAATCAATGTCGAACTCAAAACCGTCGGAACAAATCCTTCTGATGTGGTCCTCGTAGCCCAACACCACCAGGGCGCCGGCATGCGCCCGGATGACTCGGTCGAGTCCATCGCGCAGCTCGGTACCCGGAGCCAGCATGGTAATCACTTCCCGGAATCTCTGCGCGTCGTTCATGGTTTTATCCTACTGTTTTCGCGGGGTTTTCGTGACTGGTTTGCGGCGGGCTTTCCGGCGCGGCGCTGGGGGCAGGAGGCGGATCCTGCAGAGCAAAGACAGTTTCTGGTCCGACAACAGCTCCGTTCCACACCGTGTTGAGGCGATAGGTGCCCGCCATGGCAGCCTGGCTGGCGGGTGAACAATCCGCGTTATGCACCAGACCGTCCCAGCTCAGGTTATGTTTCCAAGTCATGCCTCGATCCAGCAACAGTTGCTGGGTCGGGGCGTCGGCGGGCTGGCATTTGGTTGAGTTGTAAATGATTTGGTTGCCCGAAATAATCTGCATCCCCACTTTTGCGGGGTCAATCATCACGGTACAAGCCGCTTTGCCGGCGTTGTGCAGGGTCATCTCGGCTTGGTCCCCAGCCCCGACATTGATTACCGCACTGGGGTGGGTCAGCGTGATTTCCAAGGATTTGTCCACGCAGGGCTGCGGCGGGGAGAAAGTGCGTTCTGCCATCCGAATCTGATAAGCCCTAGCATCTTCCGCTTGGGCGGCTTGCCACCGGGTAAAAGCGGTCGCGACCTCACGAATCACCAGCACCATTCCCACGATGGCCAAAATTACAATCGCTAGGGCAATCAGACGATTGCGCCGAATTTGAGCCTCAGTGTACTTTGGCGGACGCGGCTTTCCACGGTTTATCCCTGTTTTTCCGGCAGTCCCCGACTGCGTTTTACGTGCTGTGGCGGTTCCGGATTTCCCGCCGTTTCGGGACACCGTAGAGCGCGGCTGTCTATCCGCGCGTTGCCTGTCTGTGTCAGTGTCCACCATGCTCCTAAGTTACGGCTTAGAGACGCAAAACCCGAAAGTCCACGCCGTTAGTTGCTAGAATTTTGTCAAAACGAAGGAGTTTTCATGAGCGCGTCGACAAGGCACCAGTCCTCCGGCAGGGGTTCACGTGGCCAGATTGTGACCCCCCGCCAACTCGCAATCACCGGCATCGGTTCCCTGCTGACTTTTGCCTGGTACGCCTCTCCGGATCTATTCACGGAAAAGAAACCGCGAGCTTTGGTGCGCTTGGGCATCATTCCCGCTTTGACAGCTTTGACCGCTTTGGTGGCGCGGGATACCGTCACCGCGGTACGCGATGACATCGCCTCGGAAAGCCCCGACCAAGAGGCTTGGGAAATGACCAGCGACAACGTGAAATTCGATCCCAAGAATCTGGATTGGCGCGTGTTGATGCTGCTGGGAGCTTTCGGAACGGTGTTGCTGGGTTGCAGTATTTGGCTGGAGTTCTGGCTGTTTCGCCGGGGTGAGCGCCGCCGCCTGTCCGGGGTGAAACTGGCTCATACTCGCCAAGCTATCCCTATCTCCCTGCTGTTTGCCGCAGGTTACCTGGTTGACGACGCGCAGACGAACTGATTGTTAGCGTCGGTTCGAGAGGCATTGTCCCCCCTGTCTAAGCAGCTTCCGGGGTCGCTCCAGACGAGGATTGAGATTTCGGATCCTCCGGGTCGATAGTGCAGATTTTTTCGATGATCAGTCCGGTTGCCACCATCAATGCCGCGCCGATAACCGCCACAATCTTTCTCCATAGCGTCTCTGCCAGAGCATCGTTTCCCAAGTTCACCAGTATAAAGATGGACTGCGCCCCGAAATAGCCCAGGAAAATGGCCCCGGTGTGCGACAGGGCGAGAGACAGCGCCGCCACCCGAGCGGCCCCCACCGCGCTCATCCAAGTCTCCTGACGCTTCTTGAGCCTATGTACGTGCGCCGCCAACCACGCGCTCAAGAGGGAAATAATCAGGGCAACCAAACCGAATTCCACACCGTCACGCGGCAGCGAGGCGCCTTGGTTGTACAGGAAGTTCAGCAACGCGGCGCTGAGGGCTCCCACCACCACGGTCAGGAGCACCAGTACGACAGGTTTCGTGTGGCTCATCAGTGCCGCCGCTTCCTGACACGCTTCCACTGTGGGGCAGGGACTGTGGGCTGCGCGGAGGAAAGCGAGTTCGCGGCCGAAGGGGTGGAATCTTGACGAATAATGTCGATTTCGGTGTCGTTGTCGACCACGCGAGGCCGGGCATCCGCTCCGGGCAGGGCGGCTTGCCAAGACGGCAGACCGAAACCGTCGCGGTCCCTGTCCTCCGGCTCGCCCAGCGGAGAGCCTTCGGGTACGTCCGTGAAATCGGGGGCAGAAGGGAGGTTCGGCGCGTTCTGTTCCGGCTTCGTTTCCGGATCGGTCACCAGCCAGTCCGTCCACAGGTTCACAATTCCGTTGGCGTCCTGCGCCCAAGCCGCAAGTTGAGAGACGGAGCGACCCTCCAGAGTCGCGTGCGGGTCAAGTCGGGACCAAGGTACCAAGACAAACGCTCGTGCGGAGGCTCGCGGGTGGGGCAAGGCCAGGCGTGAATCGTCAGAAGTCACCCCTTCAACGTCAATCACGTCAACATCCAAAGTCCGCGCTGCCCAGCGATAGGGCCGCTCCCGCCCGTGGGTATCTTCCAGATGATGCGCCAAATTCAACAGCTCTACCGCAGACAAACGCGACCACACTTGCACCACCGCGTTGTAGTAATCCGGTTGCGGGGCGGCGCCGGGCTGCAGCACCGGACGAGTCCGAGCTAGGGGCGAGACCTCCACCCGTTCGAACTCCGGAGCGGACTGCAGGGCGGCCACCACCTCTCGCAGCGTTCCCAGCGGATTGCCCAAGTTCGCACCCAAAGCCAACACTGCGGGGCGAGCCTGCTCGGGGCGTAAGGTCAGGTTGGCGGGATAATCAGCCAAGTGCGCTGCAAAATCCGCCCGCGTGCGCAAAATGCGTATCGCCACGTCTTCGAATTGCACATCCATGCAGGCATGAGGTTTATGCAAGGTGACTTGGACCGCCGCAATGCGCGAATCCTCCAGCACAGACAGGGCGATGTGCGTAGCCAGACGCTCAATCAGGGAGGCGCTTTTCCCTTCAATGACCGCGACAATCTTTTCAGCCACGACTGAGTAATCGACGGTGTGAGCGACGTCATCCGAGCTGGCTGCCCGACGGGAATCGAACCACAGGGTTAGGTCGACCGAAAAGTCCTGGGGGGCGTGATGCTCCGATTCCAAAACTCCGTGAATGCCCCGCGCGAAAATCCCGCGCAGCGTGATGGAATCCAGACCGTCCAAACGGTCAACCACGTCAACAGAGCGCCCGAGGGCATCTCGTGGAGAATCCGGTCCGGGAGCATGTCGTAAAGTCATCTGTAAAACTGCCTCTCAACAGGGATGATGGTGGGCGTCAAGGAGAGCCGCCGCCCGGACAGCCACCGCTGCCGGAGCCACGTTGTGTACGCGCACCGCCCAAACCTTGTGCAGTGCGCCATACATGGAAACTGCTGCAGTGGCATCATCGCGAGGATGGCGGTCACTGGCCGCCGTCTCCAAATCCGCTAAATATCGTTTTCGTGACGGACCGATAAGCACCGGGTAGCCACGGTGTAAAAACACATCTAGGTTCGCCAGCACCTCCCAGTCCTGCTCACCGACCTTGGAAAATCCCAGGCCGGGATCGATGATGACTCGGTGCATATCAATACCGCTGTGGCGCATGAGTTCCAGGCGCGCCTCCACCTCATGCCAGGTTTCCCCAGCCACATCGTCATAGACGGCCAACTCGTTGGCCTTCTCTGGACTGCCCCGCCAGTGCTGGCAAATATAGCTCAGCTGCGGGTAGCGCAACTGAAGCGCAGCCACCGTGGCAAACATGGAGTCGTCCACGATTCCGCCCGAAACATCGTTGATGATGCTGGCTCCCGCCTCCACGGCCGCCTGGGCAGTTTTCGCGTGCAGGGTATCCACCGAAACAGTCATGCCGGCCGCAACCAACTTTGTAATGACCGGCAGGACACGGGCGATTTCTTCCTCAACCTCCACAGGTTTGCGACCCGGCGCGGTCGATTCGCCCCCCACGTCAACCAGGTCAGCTCCCTGTGCCACCATTTCCAGGGCGTGAGACACCGCCCGGCTCGAATCAAGCCATTTTCCGCCGTCCGAAAAGGAATTCGGGGTCACGTTCAAAACCCCCATCACCAGGGTGCGCTGGGGGCGCAGATAGTCCGGCAGCGCTGGCGCCGATGGGGCGGGCTGGGTCCCGACTGGAACAGCCATCATATGCCTCTCTCCCTCTTCGTTTCTGAACCGGCCCGGGCAACCCGAACCGATGTCCACGGCGTCCTAGTCCGCAGACAAAATCAGACTCATCGCTTCAGAACGCGTCGTGCTGGAGTGTTCCATCACCCCGCGCACCGCGGAAGTCGTGGTGCGAGCCCCCGGCTTCTTTACCCCGCGCACCGTCATGCACATATGTTCGGCCTGCAGCACCACGATGACCCCCTGCGGCTGGAGCACCTGCCACACCGCGTCAGCGATTTGCTGGGTCAGGCGTTCTTGCACCTGCAAACGGTGCGCGTACCCGTCCACCAGCCGCGCCAGCTTGGACAGCCCCGTAATCCGTTTCCCCTGCGGGATATAGCCCACGTGCGCCAGTCCCACGAACGGCAGCAGGTGGTGTTCACACATGGAGTTGAACGGGATGTCTTTGACCAGAACAAGGTCGTTGTGTTCCACCGGGAACATTCGCTCCAGATGCTTTCGCGGATCCTCTTGGTAGCCTTGCAGCAGCTCCGCAAAAGAGCGGGCCATCCGGTCCGGGGTTTCGCGCAAGCCCTCGCGGTCGGGGTCTTCCCCCACCGCCACCAACAAATCCCGGATAGCCCGGGTCACCCCTTCGGGGTCATAGGTCGCGTTCATTCGTTTTCATCCTCACTAGGTGCTGGCGCAGGTTCCCCACTTGGGTTTTCAGTCGGAGGCAGCGGGTCGGTGTCGTCGAGAATACGCACCTCTTGTTTCTTCCCGATCGGAGGAATCGGCAAGCTCAAATCAGCCGCAGCTGCGGGGTCCAGTTGCGAATCTGCCGGGTTTTCCTCGGTCTTCACTTCCCCCTGACCAAACGGCACGGTTCCCCCGAGCCCTGAATCCGCCAACGGGCGATCGGCACCATCCAAAGCGAAACCTTCTCCCGACTCTGCGCTGGCTTTGGCGTTACGAATCCTCACGGCTTCAGGAATCTCGATAGGTCCGCGGTCATGGGAGGTTAGCCCTTCATAAGACTGCCACACGGTGCGGCGCGGCGCTTTCTTAACATCTTTAAAGATGACATCCAAGGCTTTTTCGTCCAGAGTTTCTTCCTCCAGCAAGCGGCGCGCGAGCGTATCCAAAATGTCACGATTCTCGGTAATGATGGACCAGGCTTCTCGCGTGGCGGCTTCCATCAAATCTTGCACCTCCGTGTCGATCGCATGAGCGGTGGAATCGGAATAATCTTGCGCTTTGCCATAATCCATGCCCACAAAAGGTTCATCGTGGGAGCTGCCGTAACGAACCGCTCCCAACCCGGCCGACAAGCCCCAGCGGGTCACCATCTTGCGGGCGATAGCGGTGGCATTTTCAATGTCATTAGACGCCCCGGTAGAGGGGTCCTGGAACACGATTTCCTCTACGACTCGCCCTCCCATAGCGTAAACCAGCTGGTCCAGCAGCTGATTACGGGTCTCGGAATAGCGATCCTCGGTGGGCATGACCATGGTGTAGCCCAAGGCGTGTCCACGGGGCAGAATCGTCACTTTCGTCACGGGGTCTGAATAGTTCGATGCCGCGGCGCACAAGGCGTGGCCACCCTCGTGGTAGGCAGTGACCAGTTTGTCGTGGTCGTTCATAATCCGCGAATGCTTCTGGGGCCCGGCAATAACCCGGTCCACCGCTTCATCGAGATCCTGGGCGGTAATGACTTCCCGACTGTGACGTGCCGCCAGCAGGGCCGCTTCGTTCAAAACATTGGCCAAATCCGCGCCGGTGAATCCGGGGGAACGTTTGGCCAGAGATTTCATATCCGCATCGGGAGCCAAGGGCTTGTTCTTGGAGTGAACCGCCAAAATCGCTTCGCGTCCCTTTAAATCCGGGGCTTCGACCGCGACTTGACGATCAAAACGACCGGGACGCAACAAAGCCGGATCGAGCACATCGGCACGGTTGGTAGCGGCAATCATGATGACGTTGGTGCGTTCATCGAATCCGTCCATCTCAACCAGCAGCTGGTTCAAGGTCTGTTCGCGTTCATCGTGACCCCCGCCCAAGCCGGTGCCGCGGTGACGACCTACCGCGTCAATCTCGTCAACAAAAATGATGGCCGGAGCCGCCGCCCGTGCCTGCTCAAACAAATCCCGCACTCGGGAGGCGCCCATACCCACGAACATCTCGACGAACTCGGAACCGCTCATCGAAAAGAACGGCACCCCGGCTTCTCCCGCAACCGCGCGAGCCAACAGGGTCTTACCGGTGCCGGGAGGACCGTAGAGCAGCACCCCCTTGGGAATCTTCGCCCCAAGCTTGTGGAACTTTTCGGGCTCCGCCAGGAACTCTTTGATTTCCTCCAATTCCTCCACAGCCTCATTGACGCCCGCAACGTCAGCGAACGTCACTTTCGTTTCGTCCTCTTTGTTGAACATTCGAGGCTTTGCTCTACCCATTCCGAGGGGACCCATACCCCCGCCCATGCGCGAAACAAACCAGAAAAACACCACAAAGATGATAATCATCGGCACCATCAAAGTGAGCATGGACTCCCACCAGGAGGACACCGGATAGATAGAATCGAAACCCTTCTTTGGTTTCGCGTCGGCTACCGCGTTCGCAACCGTCTCAGCTTGGGGACGAACATACGAAAAAGAAACCTTTTTACCCGCATCCGCATTCGGTTTCAACCCGAAAGGACCGTCTTTGGGCAGGTAAACCCGCGGACGTTGGTAGGACTTGGTCAACTCCATACTGACGGTCTGGGTGCCATCGTTGATAACGACTTTTTCAACGGTGCTGCCCCGCAACAACGTCAAACCTTCGTCGGTGGTAATGCGAGTGGGACCGCCTTGGGCAGAAAAAACCATGAAAGCCACAATTATTGCGATGACTACAAAGGCCGCGATGCCGCCAGAGATTTGTTTTTTCTTTGGAGTTTTATTCGTCTTGTCCATGTTCACTTTTCCGTTATCCGGTACAACACCTTAAGCCTACCAAACAGCTATAAAATGGGTGCATTCCCCCAGTTTTACGCCAACTATAAAGAGAGCATCATGAAGATTGTTATCGCGGCTGATTCTTATCCCCCAGACGTGAGTGGGAATGCGATTTTTTCTCAGAACTTAGCTCGCGGGCTGCGCGCTCGGGGCCACAGCGTTCATGTCATCGCTCCTTCCCCAGTTTCTAGGCCGTATATCACCAACGTTGCGGGTATTTCCGAGCATCGGATGCGCTCCCACGAATTTGCCTATCTCCGTGGTTTCTCTCTGAGTATGCCTTGGAAAATTAATAGCACCGTGCGCCGAATTCTGCAGGGTATAAATCCCGATGTGGTACACGTGCAATCCCACCTCAGCGTGGGCCGGGCCGTCTGCAAATACGCCAACGAATTGGGACTGCCGTTGGTTGTGACAAACCACTTCACTCCGGAAAACCTCCTTGACCGCATCTCTTGCTGTGTACCGAAGTTCATCGGCAAGCTGCTGGCGGATATGGCCTGGAGGGACCTGGCAAATGTGTTCCAACGAGCCGATCGTCTGGTCGCTCCCAGCCCCGCCGCTATCGCGGTCATGAAAGAACACGCGCATCTGGGCGGAGGCATCTCCATCAGCAACGGGGTGAATCTGCCCGTGCACCAAGCTGCCGCTCAAAAGGCTGAAAAACACCAAATTCCGCACCTTCTGTACGTGGGACGTCTGGAAAACCAGAAACACGTGGACGACATCATCACCGCCCTGGCCCTGCTGCAGCCCTCCACCAAACTGCACTTTGACATTGTGGGAACCGGCACGAAAAAGGAAGATTTGCGGCGGAAAGCTGCGGAACTGCGGGTCTTTGACCGGGTTACTTTCCATGGTTACCTGGACGACGATGCCCTCATCGAGATGTACGCGCGCAGCGATATTTTTGTCAACGCCTCCACTGGGGAACTGCAGTCTTTGGCGACTTTGGAGGCACTGAGTTCGGGGATTCCGGTAATTTTGGCGAATGCGGTAGGGCTGCCGCACTTGGTGAGTCCCGGCGTCAACGGCTACCTGTTCCAGCCCGGAGATGTCGAGGCTCTCTCCGATTACCTGGAAGACTTGGCTTTAAACGAGCAAAAACGCAAGTTTATGGGCAAGATGAGCCTAGAGAAAGCTAAACCCCATGACTTTGAAAAAACTCTGGACAGCTACGAAGCCCTGTACCGTTCGGCTCAGGAAGAAAACACGAAAGTGCGCCAGCATCTGGACGCCATCGATCCCGACTACGTATTCCCCCAGGAGTAGTCGCGCGGCTACTTTTCGTAAACGTGGGGCGCTAAGAGCCCGATAAACGGCAGGTTGCGGTAGCGTTCGGCGTAGTCCAGGCCGTATCCGACCACGAATTCGTTGGGAATATCGAAGCCCACGTAGCGTGGATTGACCACCGCTTTGGCGGCATCGGGTTTACGCAACAAAGTCGCGATATTCAGGGACGCACACCCCCGGGTGCGCAGGTTTGCCTCCAGCCAAGACAGGGTCAAGCCGGAATCGATAATGTCCTCCACGATTAAGACGTGACGGTCTTTAATATCGGTGTCCAGATCCTTCAAAATCCGCACCACCCCGGACGATTTCGTCCCAGAACCGTAAGAGGACACCGCCATCCAATCCATCTGAATGGGCGAGTGCAGTTTCCGAGCCAAGTCCGCCATCACCATGACAGCTCCGCGCAACACCCCCACCAGCAGGATTTCGCGACCCGCGTAGTCGTTGTCAATGACGGCCGCCATCTGGGTGAGCCTGGTTTGAATCTGTTCCTCGGTCAATAAGACCCGTTCCATGTCTGCGCCTATGTCTGCAGCGTCCATCAGATGCCTCCCTCAAGTTGCAGGTTCATTCTAAAAGTTCCCCCGCTGGTCTGTGTCCATTTTAGGCCTTCCCCCGGCATTGCCTAAATCGTCATTTTTTCGGTTAATCCGAACGTTTTTCGGGGTCGGAGCCGTCAGAGCAGTCGCGAGAGCGGCCGACAAATTCCAAGAAGTTCCCCCGGCGGGTGACGGTAATCCCGGGCAGGGCGAGGGGACCTTGGCCATGCCAGTCATGAATCAGGCCCACTACGCCACGCAGGTGGGCTTCAGTGAGGGAATCCACCCTCGCCCCCGCTAACAGGCTCGCTCGGCGTAACACCCGGCGCAGGACCGGGGCGGAATAGCGGATTAGGTCGTGGGATTTGTACCCCTCAATGACCGTGAGGTCTAGTTTTACACTGTCCCCCGGTTCCCCATCGCCGGGCTCGTCGCTCAGCACTTCCCAAAGGACCTCTCCCGCGAGCATTTCCAGTATGGTGTCGTCCGCGGCGGCCTGACCAGCCAGACGTGCCAAAGCGGGAGCGGGGTCTTGACCGAGCGCGGCCGCGAGAGCGGGCATAACCTGTTCGCGGATGGCAGCACGAGGTAACGGCTGGCCAGCGGCAGTTTTCACGGGGCCTTCCATCCGGTTGCTCGGATCGTTGACGGCTACGAGCCCGGCCTGCTCACAAGCGGCTTGGGTGAGTTCCCGCCGAATTCCCAGCAATGGACGCGCTAGGCCCAAATCCACCGCGGCATCGACACCGGAATCTGCCTCCCTCCAGGCAAAACGTAAGGGTAGGCCGGTTTGGCAATCCAAGGACTCAAACTCTCTCATGGCCGCAATGGAACGTAGCGAAGATCCCCGCGCCAAACGTAACAAGACGGTTTCGGCCTGGTCATCCAACGTATGCCCGGTGAGAATAACCGCGTGGTTCTTCCCCTGGGCTTTGGCCTCGGCTATGGCAGCGCGTGCCAACAATCCCCAGCGCAACAGGCGCGCCTCGCCTTCCGGCCCGTTTGCACCTCCGCCACTTTCGCCCCGCAACACCATCGCCGAAGTAAACCCCAGCTCGCGGGCACACCGGGCGGCGGCTTGCGATTCAGAGGCGGATTCGGACCGCCAGCCGTGATCTACCGTGAGGCAGCTCACGACCCACGGGCGAGGGTGACGCAGAGCGACGCGAATCAGAGCCGCCGCTAAACTCAACGAATCAGGACCGCCCGAAAGCGCCAGACACAACAGCGTATCTTCCGGGGATCCTAGTGAGTGCAGCACCCGGCGCACCGCAAGCTGGATTTCCCCCAAAGCTCCCCCGGCGTCATGCTCCCAAAGGCGCGTCTCGGCACCCTCAGGGCTAACAAAGGGAGGCAGAGAACTCATGGATGCATTCTATTAGAGGCGCGCCACGAAAGGCATAATCTTGTTCTGGTTATAGAAGTTGAAAATACCCACGGAACTGCCGGGCTTAGGCGCCATCAGGATGGTGTCGCCGCCGGAGTAAATCGCCACGTGGTAGACCCCGTTACCAGTCCCGTTATTGGACCAAAACACCAAATCTCCCGGCTGTTTTTCGCTGAAAGGAACATTGGCGTAGGCGTTGTATTGGGCAGCGGCGGAACGCTGCACTCCTTTGCCGAGCTCTTTCATCCCCGCATAAACCAATCCAGAGCAGTCGTAGCCGTCGGGCCCGGTCCCACCCCAAACGTAAGGAATACCTGTTTTCGTTTTAGCCCAATCCAGCAAGGCCGGACCATATCCCCCGCTCGCGGCACTGCTGGGGGGCGCGGCGGGCTGAGAAGTCGGCGCTGGTGAAGTTGTCGGCTGAGAGGGGACAACGCTAGGTTGCGAGGTCGCTTGCGGAGATTGTCCCGAAGCCGCTGCCTGGCGAGCCTGGCGGTCTGCTTGCGCCTTAGCAGCCTGCTCACGCGCTTTTTGTTCCGCTGCCTGTTGAGCTGCCCGAGCCGCTGCCTGCTGGGCTGCCAGAGCCTCTTGTTCTTGACGTTTGCGCTGCGCCGCGGCCGCCAGGGCAGCTTGTCGCTCCTGCTCGACTTTTTCCTGCCGGGCTTTTTCTTCCGCAATCGTCACTTCGCGTTCCCGCGCCAACTCGACAATGATTTTTTCCCGCTGAGATTCAAGTTTCTTTAACTCGTCCAAAGCATCTTGGGCCTGGGCGCGAGCGGTTTTTTCGGTAGTGGCCAAGCTGGCAGCCGCGTCTTTCTTAGCTTTGGCGGCGCGATTGGCCTTGTCGCGCAATACTTCGGCGACATTTTGCAGCGCCATCAAGCCCTGAGTTTGGTTGTCTGCCTGATTGCCCAAAGCATCGGTGGCGGCTTCCTTCAAAGCGGCGTCGCGGAAGGCATCGGATTCGGTAATAGCTGCCAAATCGGACAATCCACTGCTGTTTTGGCGATACATTGCCACAGCCAGCCGACCCAGCTTTGCTTTGGCCGCGTCGGCTTCCCGTTTCGCCGCCTGGGCTTTTTTCGCGCTTTCGCTGGCTTCAGCAGTGGCGGCATTAAGAGCATCCGTAGCCTCGGCAAAATCTTCGGCAGTTTGGGCATAGTGTAACTGGGCTTCATCGACTTTCACCCGGTTGCGGGCAATAGCGCTTTCCAGTTGGGCTATGCGATCCGGTTTTGCGCTGGGAGCGCCCACAGCCAGGGGAATTGCCCCCATCCCCAGCGTCATAGCCGCAGCCACACTCATCGCCACCAAGCGACGCTTCCATGGTCCAAACTGGTCTGCGTTACTCAAAGCCTGCCTCCCTTAACAGCTTCTTTAACTCTAACCACATCAATCGGCAGTTTTCAACAGATTTAACGATTCTAAACAAAAATCACTACTTTCACAATAACCTCATCTATCACTTTAGTAACAGCAGTAACATTTGTCCTGACAAATGCCGGGGGGTGTCGGCAACACCACACCGAAAAAAGGTTCCCCTCCCGCACAAACGCGAGAGGGGAACCTTGTGAAAAGTGAAAAACCTATTCCGCAGGAGTCGTCTTGGCGACTGCCATCAGGAACTCGGCATTGGTCTGGGTATCTTTCAGCTTCTGGAGCACCACGCCTGCGGCTTGTTCCAGTTCCAGAGACGCCAGCACTCGACGTAGCCGCCACAGCACGCTCAGCTCCTCCTTCGTGAACAGCACCTCCTCGTGGCGAGTACCCGAAGAATTGACATCCACCGCCGGATACAAACGCTTTTCGGCCAGTTCGCGAGACAGCCGGAGTTCCATATTGCCGGTACCTTTGAATTCCTCAAAGATGACCTCGTCCATCTTGGAGCCAGTTTCGACCAGGGCGGTAGCGATAATCGTCAAGGAGCCGCCGTTTTCGACGTTGCGGGCGGCGCCAAAGAAACGCTTGGGCGGATACAGAGCAGACGCATCCACACCACCAGAAAGAATCCGACCCGAAGCCGGGGCGGCCAGGTTGTAAGCACGCCCCAAACGAGTGATGGAATCCAGCAGCACCACGACGTCGCCGCCCAGCTCCACCAAGCGCTTGGCTCGCTCAATCGCGAGTTCCGCCACCGTAGTGTGTTCCGAGGCAGGACGATCGAAAGTCGAGGCAATAACCTCGCCCTTGACCGTGCGTTGCATATCGGTGACTTCCTCCGGGCGTTCGTCCACCAGAACCACCATGATGTGAACTTCGGGGTTGTTGATGGAAATCGCGTTGGCAATTTGCTGCAAGATGATGGTCTTACCGGCCTTCGGCGGAGACACAATCAGGCCGCGCTGACCCTTGCCGATGGGAGCCATCAGGTCAATAATCCGCGGAGCCAGCACCTTCGAAGATGTTTCCAGGCGCAACTGTTCATCAGGATACAGCGGGGTCAGCTTGGAAAACTCGATTCGTTGCGAAGCCTCCTCGATGCTCTGCCCGTTGATGGAATCCAGATGGACCAAAGCGTTGTGCTTGACACGGCGTTCCTCGCCTTCACGAGGCTTGCGCACTGCTCCCACAATCGCGTCGCCGGGACGCAGTCCCCACCGCCGCACCTGACCCAAAGTCACGTAAACATCGTTAGGGCCGGGCAGGTACCCGGAGGTCCGCACAAAGGCGTGGTTCTCTTTCACGTCCAAGATACCGGCGATAGGCAGCAACTCTTCGGGGCTGATTTCTTCGCCGCTGTTGTTGTTGTCGTTGTCATCCCGATCGCGGCCACGGTTGCGGTTGCGATTTCGGCCGCGGCGATCGTTGCGGTTGCGCCGGTCATAGCGTTCGCTCCGGTCGTCTTGAGTCTGTTCGCGCCGGGCGCTGGCTCCTTGGGCTACCGCTTCCAGCTGGGGATTGTTCTCGGTGACGGATTCGGCGTCATCATGGCTGCGGTGGTGGCGCGAGGGCGCGGCTCCAAGATCGTGCTCCAACGCCGCCTTCACGTCAAGAGTGGGCGTGTATTCGGAGTTTTCTTCCGTGCTGGGTTCACCCGCCGGCGCAGAGACCCGACGGTGACGGCGCACCGTACGCGTTTGACCCGCGGAGGGAGTAGCTTCTTTCTCACCGTCACGTTCCGTATCCTGAGACGGTTTTCGCGTCGCAGTTTTTTGGGAGGCGGGCGCAGAATCTCCAGATTTCTGTTTTTCAATAATCGCTTCAATAAGTTGCGGTTTTCGAGCCTGAGAAATGCCTTTAATGCCCAGCGACTTTGCCAGTTCGCGCAGTTCCGAAAGCTTCATAGCAGCCAGTTGATTGTCGTTCACAAGTGTCCTTATCTCAAAGGTTAATGGGTAAAAACTTGCGCAACGTTCTAAATTACGAAGGTTCGCAAGCAGACCGACTCAAGAATACGAATCGGGTTTGGCCCGGAAGATATCTACGGACCCGCGGCTGAGCCGTGTTGATTAAATCATACCTCCGCGCTAAGGTTTCAACAAAACGAGTATCAACTTCGTGAGCGTGACCCCGTCATGACCCGGACCACACAATGGTCTATCAGGAACGGAAGCTACAGCAGCAACGCAACTTCGGGGCACTAGGGAGTGGTTTCCGCCGCTTCATGCGTTATTTTCACATTCAATGCTTTTGCGGAACTGGATTTTTTATCTCCCCATCCGAAAACTTCATTATTCAAAGAAAGGCATTCTTATGAAACGCATAATTGCAGCTGCTGCAATTTCAGCATTGACCTTGGTCGGCATGTCGGCCTGCACTCAGCCCAGCTCAGGGCCCACTGGCGGCGGTAACGCTGCCACCGGAGACACGATTAAAATCGGCGTGAACTACGAACTTTCCGGGGCTGTGGCCACCTACGGTAAACAAAATGTTGACGGCATCCAAATGGCGGTTGATGAAATCAACGCCAAGGGCGGTGTTAAAGGTAAAAAGATTGAAATTGTGAAATACGATTCCAAGTCAGAGCCGGCCGAAGCTACCACTCTGGCCACCAAGTTGATGAGCCAGGATAAGGTTCTCACCATGATTGGCCCGGCGACCTCCGGTTCCTTCAAAGCGGTTATCCCCGCTGGTAACCAGAATAAAGTTCCGGTTATTTCCGGATCTGCCACCGCGGACGACGTGACCGTCACCGGCGGCAAACTTCAACCATTTGCTTTCCGCACCTGCTTCTCCGATTCCTACCAGGGTGGCGTGATGGCCCAATACGCCGCTGAAAAGTTGGGAGCCAAGACCGCGGTCATCATGGGAGACACCTCCTCTGACTACGCTAAAGGTCTGGCCAAGAACTTTAAGGAAACCTTCACCAAATCCGGCGGTTCGGTCGTGGCAGAAGAAGGCTACGTGGCTGGTGACACCGATTTCAAGGCGACCTTGACCAATATCAAGGGCAAGGATTTCGATGTGCTCTATATCCCCGGCTACTACCAGGAAGTCGGCCTCATCATCAAGCAGGCCCGCGAACTGGGCATTGACGCCAAGATTCTGGGAGGCGACGGCTTTGACTCCCCCACCCTAATGGAACTGGCCGGCGCTCCGGCGTTGAACAACGTGTTCTTTACCTCGCACTACTCGGCGTTGGATACTTCCAACACGAAACTCCAAGACTTCATCAAGACCTACAAGGACAAGTTCGGCGAGGATCCGTCCTCGTTCAACGCCCTGGGTTACGACACGGCTTACTTCGTGGCCAAGGCGATTGGTGAAGCGAAAGAGCTGACCGGACCGGATATTGCCGAAGCGATGGCTAACGCTAAGGGCTTCGAGGGCGTGACCGGTTCTTTCGATATGGATCCCAAGACTCATGACCCGATTAAGACGGCGGTCGTGGTTTCCCTGAAGGACGGTGTCCAGGACTCCGCTGAGGCCTACGCCCTGAAGTGAGTGATCGAGTGTTTCCCAAGGGCGGGGCGGCCCGTTGACCTGAATCTTTACCGGGTTCGGGCTCCCCGTCCTCGGGACCTCGAGAAAGAACGTTCCTCATGGATTTGATACTGCAACAGCTGATTAACGGCCTGTCGCTGGGAAGTATCTATGCGCTAATCGCGTTGGGATACACCATGGTCTACGGCATCATTCAGCTCATCAATTTCGCCCACGGCGACGTCCTGATGGTCGGGGCTTACGTTGGTTTCGCGGGAATGGTCCTGCTGCACCTCGACCCGTTCACATCCTTGCTGGCGGCAATGATTATCTGTGCGATTCTGGGGATGCTGATTGAGCGTTTGGCTTATAGGCCGCTGCGCCACTCAACCCGGATCGCCGTGCTGATTACCGCCATCGGTATGTCCCTGCTGATTGAGTACGTAATGATGTACTTTGTCGGGGCTGAAGCCCGCGCCTACCCCGCACAAACCGGCTGGTTGGGAGCCAGTTACCGCTTCGGTGGAGTGAGCTTGTCCATGATTCAAATCATCATCGTGGTGGTTTCCGTGGTCCTGATGATTGTCCTACAGTTCATCATTAAGAAAACCCGCATCGGTAAAGCCATGCGCGCGGTCAGCCAGGACCAAGACGCCGCCAAACTCATGGGAATCAGCGTGGATAACACGATTTCCTTCACTTTTGCCCTCGGTTCCGCTCTGGCTGGAGCCGCCGGGGTGCTGTGGGGACTGTACTACACTTCGATTACCCCGCTCATGGGCATTATGCCTGGTTTGAAAGCCTTTGTGGCCGCCGTTTTGGGCGGTATCGGGTTGATTCCAGGAGCGTTGGTGGGCGGCTACCTGGTCGGCTTTTTAGAGACGATTGTGAACTCTCTGGGTCTGTCTACATTCCGTGACGCAGCTGTGTTCATGGTGCTGATTATCGTGCTCATCTTTAAGCCTGCCGGCATCCTCGGCAAGAACGTACAGGAGAAGGTCTGAGCCATGAAACCGGGAATAAAAAGTATCATTGCACAAGCCGTCATTCTCGCGGTTCTTTGGGGGTTGGGATACGCCCTCATCACATTGGGGGTCATCGACTCTTACATCTTTAACACTATGGTCACCATCTGCGTGAACATTATCCTAGCGGTGTCGTTGAACCTCGTCACCGGGTTTACCGGACAATTCTCTCTGGGTCACGCCGGATTCATGGCGGTAGGAGCCTATTCCACCGGCCTCATCGTCACCGCGATTCCTACCTACGGCGGTTTCTTCCTAGGGCTGTTCATCGGCGGACTTTTCGCCGCCGCCATCGGTTTCCTCATCGGTTTGCCGACCCTGCGTCTGAAGGGCGACTACCTGGCTATCGCCACCCTGGGGCTGGCCGAGATTATCCGCGTACTGCTGTTGAACCTGGAATTTTCCGGCGGGGCTGCCGGGCTGTTCATCCAACTGCAGTTCACGGACTGGAACATTCTGTTCATCCTCACGGCGGGCACCATCCTGCTGATTCGTAACTTCCTGAACTCCCGTCACGGTCACTCCTGCATCGCGGTACGCGAGGACGAAATCGCCGCTGAATCCATCGGCATTTACTCCACCCGGATTAAGACCCTGGCTTTCGTGGTCGGTTCTTTCTTTGGAGCCATCGGGGGCGGCCTGTACATCGGCAACTTCTTCTTTGTGAAGCCGGACCTGTTCAACTTCATGATGTCCATCAACATCCTGGTTATCGTGGTTTTGGGCGGTTTGGGTTCGCTGACCGGCTCGATCATCGCCGCCATCTTGCTGGCGGTGGTCTCGACCCTGCTCCAGCCCTTCCCGGAAATCCGGATGATTCTCTACGCCTTGGTTTTGGTTATCCTCATGGTGTTCCGTCCCCAGGGTCTGTTGGGCACCAAGGAACTGACCTTTAAAGTTTTTGGCCGGTTGTTCCGCAAGCCAACCGGCGAGAATAAACCGGAAAGTGGCAGTGCCCTGTCGGCTCCCCCAACCGCACAGACTTCCCCGCAGACACCCCGCGCCGAGGCTAGTGCCGAAGCCGGGAAAGAACCCGCCGCCACCGAGCCCCCGACGGAGGAGCAACGCGCTCACGCTATCTTGGACGTGCGCCGCCTGACGCGACACTTCGGCGGTCTCGCCGCACTCACTGACGTGGATATGTATCTGCAGCCCGGTGAGCTAATCGGTCTGATTGGACCCAACGGAGCGGGGAAAACCACCGTTTTCAACCTTCTGACCGGGGTTTATCCCCCCTCGTCGGGCACCATCGCCTTCCGCCCCGACCCGCAGGGCGAGGACGTCTCTATAGCCGGCAAGAAACCCTTTGTAATTTCTCGCTGTGGCGTCGCCCGCACTTTCCAAAACATTCGCTTGTTCAAGGACCTGACGGTGCTGGAAAATGTGATTTTCGCCATGGAACAGCGCGAAAAGTATTCCCTCCTGGCATCCTTCTTCCATCTGCCATCCTGGTCCAAGTCGCGTCAGCGCGTCTACAAAGAGTCTATGCAGTTACTTCAGATGATGGACCTCGCTGAAAAAGCCGATGAATCCGCTCGGAACCTGTCCTACGGCGAACAGCGTCACTTAGAGATTGCTCGCGCCCTAGCGACTAACCCGCAGTTGCTGCTGCTGGATGAGCCGGCGGCGGGAATGAACCCGGCTGAGACTGCCCAGCTGACCGAGTTAATTGAGATGCTGCGCCAACGCTATCACCTCACCATCTTGCTCATTGAACACGATATGTCGCTGGTGATGACCATCTGTGAGCGCCTCTACGTGCTCGATCACGGCGTGGTCATCGCTTCCGGCACGCCTCAGGAAGTTCGTAACAATCCGAAGGTTATCGAAGCCTATCTGGGCCAGGAGGTGGAAAATGTTTGAGATTAAAGACCTCAAGGTTTCTTTCGGCGGCATCCAGGCTCTTAAGGGCATTTCCCTGCGCGTGGAGGAAGGCGAAATCGTCACTTTGATTGGCGCCAACGGAGCCGGTAAAACCACGACGTTGCGTACCTCCTCCGGTCTGGAACGTCCTCTGGAAGGCTCGATTTGGCTTGACGGCAAGGAAATCACCAAGTCCTCGCCGCGTTCGCGGGTACGTCACGGCTTGGTTCACGTCCCGGAGGGCCGTCGGGTGTTCCCCGGAATGACCGTGATGGAGAACCTCGACTTGGGTGCCTATATGCGCAAAGACCGTGCCGGCAGTGCCGCGGACCTGAAAATGGTGTTTGAACGGTTCCCGGTTTTGGCTGACCGGAAAAATCAGCTGGCGGGGACTTTGAGCGGCGGTGAACAGCAGATGCTCGCTATGGGCCGTGGTCTGATGGCCAAACCGCGGGTACTGCTGTTGGACGAACCTTCGATGGGCTTGGCTCCGCTGTTCGTCCAAGAAATTTTTGACATCATCGTCAAAATTCAAGAAATGGGAACTACGATTTTATTAGTAGAGCAAAATGCCAACATGGCTTTGCAGATTGCCTCGCGCGCCTACGTGATGGAAACCGGCAAGATCGTGTTGCAAGGCGAAGCCGCAGAGTTGCTGGCTAGCGATGAAGTTAAGCATGCCTACCTGGGAGGATAACCATGTTTGTAAAATGGCGAATGACAGCCAACCCCTTTACCATCGATTCGGGCGTCACCGTACCCGACGCTATCGAAATGATGCAGACACACGGCATCACGAAGTTGCCGGTATTGCGTGACGGCAAACTGTGCGGCGTCGTTTCTCAGTCGGACATCAACCGAGCCCTACCCTCGGACGCGACTTCCCTGTCTTTTGGCGAAGTAGCCTACCTGTTGTCCAAACTGAAAATCTATAAGATTATGCAAAAGAATCCCCCCACCATCTCGGCCGATGCCATGCTGGAGGAAGCCGCCATCGTCATGCGCGACTCGAAAGTCGACATTCTGCCGGTCATGGATGAGGGCAAGGTCGTCGGGGTCATCACCGAATCTGACGTCCTCGATGCGTTTATCGACATTAACGGGGCTCGCGAGCCCGGAACCCGCCTGGTCATTGAGGCCGACGACCAGCCCGGAGTGATGAGTCGCCTGGCGCGGGTCACCGGGGAACTCGAGACCAACATCACCCATATTGCGGTGTACCGCACCGGGATGGAGAGTTCTTTCGTGCTTCTGGGGGTGAACACCGTGAACACCTCCGACTTGGAAGATGCGTTCACGAAAGCCGGGTTCCAGGTCCGTTACGTCCTCAGACGCTAAAGCGTCGGCCCTCTCGAAAAAGTCTCCCTACCCCGTCATTGCCTTTCTTGGCGGGGTAGGGTCTTATTCACAAGCTCGGGGGGCCTGTATCTGGAGCCGGATTGCCACTGGGGTGGTTCCCGGTAGTTACCTAACGATAATTCCCTGTGGAGCCACCGGCAATTCCCGCGGTTTCCAACCCAGGTGTTCGAGGTCCTGGCGCGTGGCGGGGTCCAGATGGTCGAAAACTATTACGGTGGGCCCGGCACCGCTGATGGCGGCCGGAGCGCCCGCGGCTCGCAGTCGGTCTACTAATTCCAGAGACTGGGGCATACCCTCACGGCGATATTCCTGGTGCAGCCGATCCTCGGTGGCGAAATACAGCAGTTCGGGGTATTTAGCCAAGGCCAGGGGCAGTAGCGCGGCGCGTCCGGCATTGAAGGCCGCGTCCCGATGCGGAACCGACTCGGGCAGCAACCCGCGCGCCTTGGAAGTGGCCAGTTCAAATTCGGGAATCAGCACTGTCAACCGCACCTGTGGAGACACCTCAAAATGCTGCGCATAGGCTCGCGGCGCGCTCCCATCCGCACTCGGTTCCATCCAACCCACCACGGCTCCCCCATACACTGCCGGGGCGGCGTTGTCAGGGTGGCCTTCCATCTGGACCGCCAGCTGAAAGATCGCATCGGTGTCCAAGACCCCCGGCTCCAGCAAAGCCCCAGCAGCGGCCAAGCCGGAAACAAGCGCCGCGGAAGACGAACCCAACCCGCGGCCGTGCGGAACTCGGTTCACGCAATGCATCTCGATCCCAATCTGGGAGGCTCCCACAGATTCCAGCCCGGCTCGCAAAGCCTGCACGACCATGTTGGTTTCATCCTCAGGTACTTTGCCGGCGCCTTCGCCTTCCACAGTGACGTGAGTCGCTCCGGTGGTGGCCCGCACGCTGACTTCATCGCGCAGTTCCAAGGCGAGCCCCAAAGCGTCAAATCCCGGTCCCAGATTGGCCGAAGAGGCAGGCACGCTGACCGTTACTTCGTCACGCACAAAATTCATGGCAATTCCTTAGGTTCGGTGGTCTTGCGCCTAGTCGGTGACAGCACCGGTCCGGCGGGACGGTACTGTTACAGGCCAAGTTCCCGCACTGCGGCCTGCAGGCTGGGTTCGATTACGGACGGAGTCACGTTGCCTTTCGCTTCCATCGCGGTAGCGGTGTCTTTCAAGCCATTACCGGTCAAGGTACAGGCAATCCGTACGCCTCCAGGTACTTTGCCCTGCTCGGCCATCGCCAACAGACCCGCTATCGGGGCGGCACTGGCCGGCTCACAAAACACTCCGACTTCCGCGGCGATAATGGACTGAGCCTGCATAATGGCTTCATCACTGACGGCGGTAATCAACCCACCGGAATCGTCACGAGCGGCGGTGGCATAGTCCCAAGACGCGGGGTTGCCAATCCGAATCGCGGTAGCGATGGTTTCCGGGTTTTCGATGGTGTGTCCCGCCACGAAAGGCGCGGCTCCGGTGGCTTGAATCCCCCACATTCGAGGCAACTTGGTGGTTTGCGGCTTCAGTTTCAGAGCCGAATCCTCGATTGAAGAAGCAACTTTCCGTCCGAAATACTCGTTGTATCCCATCCAATAGGCGCTGATGTTTCCAGCGTTGCCCACCGGCAAACAGTGAATGTCCGGAGCATCGCCCAAGGCGTCACAGATTTCAAAAGCGGCGGTTTTCTGTCCCTGCAGGCGGTAGGGGTTAATCGAGTTTACCAAATCCACCGGGTACTTTTCCGTCAGTTCCCGGGTGATTCGCAAGCAGTCGTCAAAGTTTCCGTCCACGGCTATGAGCTTGGCTCCGTGCATCACGGCCTGAGCCAGCTTGCCCAGAGCAATCTTTCCGGCTGGCAAAATGACCGCGCATCCCACTCCTGCCGCGACTGAATAAGCAGCCGCGGAAGCTGAGGTGTTGCCGGTAGAAGCGCAGGCAACCATCTGGGTGCCTGCCGCCTTCACCTTCGTCATGGCCATAGTCATGCCCCGGTCTTTGAACGAACCGGTGGGGTTGGCGCCCTCAAACTTCACATAAACTTCGGTGCCGGTGGTGTCCACGCCGGCTTTTTCACTCAAAGCGCCGATACGCTGTTCCACGCGGCGCGCCCGAATCAAGGGGGTATTGCCCTCAAACAGGGTCACAACGGGGTCGCCTGGTTCCAAGGGAAGTCGATTCCGGTATTCTTCCAGCAGACCGCTCCACATCTGTGCCATGTTTTGGTTGCTCCTTATTCGCGGTTTCGATAACCTCAATAATTTTTCGCCGTCGGCTGTGCCGGTGTCACGAAAAATTTGAGGTTCTCATTGGTCTTCCTCAATGGACATCTCTGAGGCGATTTTATGCACTAATGGCGATTTCGCCAAAGCGGCGGTAATTCCGTCATGCTTAGAATTCTGTGCCAAATGGGTCGAAATGACCAACATCGCTTCGTCGGGTGCGGTCTCGGTCGGTGGCTGGGTCAAAGACGCGATAGAGACTTCCCCAGCGGCAAAGATTTTGGCGATTTCCGCCAGCATCCCAATCCGGTCGGCTACCTGCAAACGCACCTGACGGCAGGTTTCCACCCGTCCCGGGGCGCAAATCGGCAGGTCTGCATACACGCTCTCACGAGGGGCGTGCCCTCCGGAGACCAAGTGGTTGGCCCCTGCCACCACGTCGGAAAGTACCGCGGAGGCAGTGGGTGCTCCGCCTGCTCCCGCCCCATAAAACATGAGCCGGCCGGCAAACTCGGTTTCCAAAACTATGGCGTTGTAGGGTCCCGTGATGCCAGCCAACGGGTGGCTCTGTGGCACTAGGGTCGGTTCCACGCCGAGGGCGATTTGTTCCTCTCCATCGACGGTGACTCTTTGGGCGCGAGCCAACAGTTTCACCGCATACCCCGACTCTTTAGCCTGTCGAATGTCCGAGGCGCTGACCTCGGTAATTCCTTTCACCGGGACATCTTCTAGGTTCACCCGGGTGTGAAAAGCCAGGGAGGCCAAGATGGCGCACTTGGCTGCCGCATCGTGACCGCCCACGTCAGCCGTGGGATCCGCCTCGGCATAGCCGAGTTCTTGGGCTTTTTTCAGGGCCTGTTCATAAGACCAGCCCTGGGTGGTCATCTGGTCGAGAATGTAGTTGGTAGTGCCGTTGACGATACCCAGAACTTTGTTGATTCGATCCCCGGTCAAGGATTCCCGCAATCCATAAACCACGGGAACCGCCCCCGCCACTGCGGCTTCAAAATACAGATTCGCATCCGTGCGGGCTGCGGCCTCGTACAGGTCCGGGCCGTATTGCGCGAGCACCGCTTTGTTGCCGGTCACCACGGTTTTGCCCGCTTCTAGGGCTTTCAACATGGCACTGCGAGCCGGTTCCAGACCTCCCATCAGTTCGATGACCAGGTCGGCGGAGTCAATCACCGCGTCAATATCGGTGGTCAACAGACTTCGGTCCAGGCCCTCCCGAGCCTTGCTGGTGTCGCGGACCGCAACTCCGCTGAGCACCAGGTTCGCACCCGCCCGAGCCGCAAGTTCTTGCTGTTGGTCGTGCAAAATGCGCACGACTTGCAGCCCCACCGTGCCGGCACCCAGCAGCCCAATCTTGACATCTTGCTTTTGCGCCATCGTTGTTTCCCTTTCGGTATCCCTTTACACATTCACTGTATCAGCAGGGCGGTCGTCTAAAAATTTGCGGTACTGCGAGTCAAAATGAGCCAGCATGGCATCCACAGTTTCCGGCTCCAAAAGCCATTTTGTAATGACCGTTCCAGTATTGTCTTGCTCCACCCCCAGCACTCCCGGGCGCGTAAACCAGTTATAGTTCGAACTCATGGCCCACCCATAGGCTCCTGTGGCGGGTACCGCCAGCAGGTCGCCCTCAATCAAGTCTGCGGGCAGGGCCACGTCTTTAACCACAATGTCACCCGATTCACAATGGGAACCCACCACGCGGCAGGCCGCCAGAGGTGCAGTCGACAGGCGGTTAGCCAAAGCGATCGTATAGTTGGCATCGTACAGCGCGGGACGAATGTTGTCGCTCATTCCACCGTCTATCGACACGTAGCGACGATAGCTGAGGCTGCCGTCTCGATGCTGACCCACCGGCTGATCCTTGATATTGACCACTCGGTACAAAGTAATAGTGCTGGGACCAGCAATAGCTCGTCCCGGTTCTACGGAAACCCGCGGGAAGGGTTGTTCTAACTCATCACAGGCATGTTGTATCACTTGGTACAGTCCAGCGGCGAAGTCGGCGGCGCCTGGCGCGGGGGCATCGGCAGGGGTATAGGCGATGCCGTAACCGCCCCCCAGGTCGATTTCTGGAATGAGATAACCGGTCGTTTGTTTCACCAGACCCCGAAACTCCAGAATTTTCCGAGCCGCGGCACAAAAACCGTCAAGACTCACTATCTGAGAACCAATGTGAGAATGCAGACCGCTCAGCTCCAAGCGTTCATCGGCTAAAATGGACTGCACCACGCGCCAGGCGGGGGAATCAAAAGCCGGGGCTGCGCCGCGGGGAGAATTGGAGTCATCGATAGATTCAAAACCGTGAGCCCCAGGGGTGAGGGACAACCCGAACTTTTGGTCTTCGTGGGCGGTAGCAATAAATTCGTGACCGCCGGCGTGAACGCCCGTGGTGACACGCACCATCAGCGGCACCCGGCTTTGCGGCTCCAATTCATCTAAGACGCGCTGAATACGCCGGACTTCCGCGGGGGAATCAACGATAATCCTCCCCAGGTGAGCCTCAATTGCTTGTCGCAGCAGTTCGGGGGATTTCCCGTTCCCATGCAAGCCAATCGAACTCGGTGGACAGCCCGAAGCTAGCGCCAAAGCCATCTCCCCAGCAGAAGCCGTATCTAACCCGAATCCTGCCCCAGCCGCCAAGCGGGCTATTTCCACGCACAAGAAGGCTTTTCCGGCATAGTGTACCTGCACCTCATGCTCACCAAACGCTGCGGCAAAAGCCTCGCGAAAAGCCTTGAGACGGTCTTGAAAATCCGCCATGTCCAGCACAAAAATCGGGGTTTGTCCGCCCCGACCGTCCACCTGCGGAGCCTGACTCAACAGCTCGCTGAGGCTTCGCCCGTGCAGAGTCATTTCTCCCTGCGAGCCGCGCTTTAGCCCACTGGGCCACAAGTCCGCGCGCACCTGCGGGTCCGGGGCAACCCAAATTCTTAAGCCAGAATCCCCCGGGTGTAAACGTGCTGGGTCATCAGCCGCCAAATCCACCGCCCGTTCCTTCCTTACGTGGCGCGGCTTCCTCGAAAAACGGCGCCGCTCACATACGCTCGGGTGCGGTCACACCCAACAGGTCCAAGCCGTTGCGCAGGACCTGACCAACAGCGTTGTTCAGCGCCAGCAGCGCCGCATGCTCAGCCGTTACCGGTTCATCACCAGCGGGGGTGACACGGCGCTTGCCGTACCAGGTGTGGTAAGCCCCCGCCAAGTTCTCCAAGTAACGAGGCACCAGGTGCGTGGCATTCTCAGCCGCGGCCGTCGCCGCTACCGACGGGAATTGCGCCAGCACGCCGATAAGCGCCGCATCCGCCGGATCGCTGAGTTCCTCGGGGTCAAAGCCCGCCTCGCAAGAAACCCCGTGTTCAGCAGCGTTCTTGGCTACGTTAGCGGTGCGGGCGTGCGCATATTGGACATAGTAAACAGGATTTTCGTTGGTATGCGAAGCCAGCACATCAAGGTCAATAGCCAGCTGGGTATCCATCGAAGAACGCACCAGGGCATAACGGGCCGCATCGACGCCTACAGCTTCGACGAAGTCCTCCAGCGTAACGATGTCTCCGGCACGCTTGCTCATACGTACCGGTTCACCGTTCTTAAACAGGTTCACCAGCTGCCCGATGATAATCTGCATATTCTCGCCCGGCTTATCGCCATAAGCGGCGCACATTGCCATCATGCGCCCAACGTAACCGTGGTGGTCAGCCCCGAACAGGAATACGGTGCGATCGGCTCCGCGCCGACGCTTGTCCTGATAGTAGGCCACGTCAGAGGCGAAGTAGGAGGCGTTGCCGTCAGACTTAATGACCACGCGGTCTTTGTCGTCTCCATGCTTGGTTGTCAGCAGCCAGGTCGCGCCGTCTTTTTCGGCCACCTCGCCACGCTCACGCAAGTAATCCAGCGCCTTGGTGACTGCCCCGGTTTCATAGAGGGAATTTTCGTGGAAGAACACATCGAATTCGGTGCGGAAACTGCGCAGGGATTCTTTAATCTCATCGAACATCATTTCAACGCCGTGAGAACGGAAGTATTCTTGGGCCGCTTCGTCATCCAAGGTCGCCGGATCAGGGTCGCCCGCGGCTTTCGCTTCGGCTTGGACCTTGGCCGCAATGTCAGCAATATATTGCCCGCCGTAACCATCTTCGGGGGTTTCCTGACCGCGAGCCGCCGCCAGCAAAGAAACCGCAAAGCGGTCGATTTGCGTACCGTGATCATTAAAGTAGTACTCACGGGTGACTTTTGCCCCGCCAAACTTGTACAGACGCGCCAGGGAGTCCCCAACGGCGGCCCAGCGAGCGCCGCCAATGTGCAGCGGTCCGGTCGGGTTGGCCGACACATACTCCAGGTTGATATGAATTCCTTTGAGGCTTTCGCCGCGCCCGTATTCGTTACCGGCCTCCAGGATGTCAGCCACCAAGGCACCGGCGGCCCCGGCATCGAGACGGATATTGATGAACCCCGGGCCGGCAACTTCCGCGGAAGATACCCCGTCAATCTGGGCGATGGCGGAAGCGAAGATTTCTGCCAGTTCCCGAGGGTTCTTACCCACGGATTTGCCCAGCTGCAAGGCGATGTTCGTCGCCCAATCCCCATGGTCTCGGTTCTTGGGACGTTCCACGCGTACCTTTTCGGCCAAAACGCCGTCTGCAATATCGATATTGTTTTCCGCCGCTGCGGTGCCAAGCTGCGCAATTATGCGCTGAGTTAATTCTTCAGGAGTCACCCCACAAGCCTAACGTTTCGCCGAGAGTACATTCAAATTGGTTCGTTCGGGGGTGAAAATTTTGGGAAACAACACTGTATCCATTGAGTGAACGCACCGCATGTGACTCAGCGCCCCGGATGGGATTCGAACCCACGACCTTTTGCTCCGGAGGCAAACACTCTATCCACTGAGCTACCGGGGCCATACTGTAATCAGCTCCCACAGTTTACCGCTTTGTTTCCGGAAGGTAAATTTTAGCCCCCCAAGCCCAGCGCTAACAGCACCAAAAGTCCCAGATTCAAAGCAATAATCAAGGCGGCTACCACAATGTTAATTGCCAGCAGCCATTTGGGGTCAGCAAAAGGTCCCATAATGTCCTTCTTCGATGTATAGATAACCAAGGGTAACAACGCAAAAGGAATTCCTAAGGACAGCAAGGCTTGGCTTAACACCAACGCCCAGGTGGGGTCGAAACCAAACGCCAAGATGACCAATCCCGGTATCAAGGTCACCACGCGTCGCGCCAGCAACGGAACGCGTATGTGCAGTAAACCGGCCATAATCTCGGAACCCGCATATGCTCCCACCGAAGTGGAGGCTAGCCCCGAAGCCAGCAATCCGACTGCGAACACCGTGGCTACCCCGCCGCCGAGTGCAGCGGCTATGACGTGGTAAGCGCCCTCGATAGTGTCCGTGTCCTCCTGTCCAGTTCCGGGGCCATGCAACGAGGCGGCAGCCAGCAGTACCAGGGCAATGTTGACCGAACCAGCCACCAGCAACGCCCAGAACACATCCAGTTTTGTCGCCCGGAGGAGTCTACGCTTGTGGTCATCGGGATGCTCCGAACCGTGACGGTCTTTCGTCAGGGAAGAATGCAGGTAAATCGCATGCGGCATCACGGTGGCACCGAGCATGGAAGCAGCCACTAGTACCGAGTCAGCGGTAGGAAACGTAGGCCGCAGTCCCGCCACGGCAGCTTGCCATGAGGGCGGAGCCACCACCAGTCCTCCCACAAATCCTAAAGTGATAATCAGGAGCAGAGCGATGATGACTCGTTCAAACACAATCTGACCGGAGGTATTTTGTAAAAACAGCAGCCCTAAAGACACCACACCGATTATCAGGCCGCCCACCAGCAAGGGAGTTCCAAATAAAAGGTTGAGAGCGATGGCTCCGCCGATGACTTCGGCAAGGTCGGTGGCACCGGCCACAATTTCGGCTTGAATCCAAAAGGCGAGTCGCCCCGGTCGGCGTAAACGGTCGCCTAAGACCTGTGGCAGGGACTGACCGGTTACTATTCCAAGTTTCGCGCTCTCGTATTGCACCAGCATGGCCATCAAGTTAGCCAGCACCAACACCCACACCAGCGTGTAGCCATAGCGAGCTCCCGCAGTGATATTAGCAGCGACGTTACCCGGATCCACGTAGGCAACAGCGGCCACGAAAGCGGGCCCCATCAGGGCAACCAGAGACTTTTGAGGGGTTTTCTGCTCGTCAGTAAGGTAAGGCATACCTAAAATCATACGCGAAACTGCTAGGCAGTGAAATCCCGATGGGAAACGCGGAGTTAGAGATAGGAAACTTAGGCTTCAGTGTCCAGAGCCCGACCCACCGAGCCGTTGCCGAGCATGGCGCGCATGGAAGTAAAGGTGGCGATGCGGTCGTGTTGGCTCAAAGGCTGCGGGCGACGCAACAGGAGTTGCTGATTTTGCGAACGCGCGGCAGGGGCAGAAGCCTGACTTATCCGTGATTCAGCCAAAGTCAAAGCAAACAGAGAGGCAGAATCGGCACCAGGTTCGATGACCTCGCCGGTGACGGACTTAATCAGGTCACGGTCGCCGCGAGAAAGGTGGGACAGCACCCACTGGGTGTGTTCGTCGACAACGGTCTGAGCCCCACGCAACACATCGCTGCTTTGGCGCTGCTTCGCGACTACGGCTGCTAAACGAACTGCCGAGCGCTGCTGTTCCATTGCCTAACCTCTCTTTGAAAGTCTGTCGATATCAGTAATCTACCAGTTACCTTCGTCAGCTCCAAGGCAATTCTTAGGTTTTTCTGATATTTATTTCAGAGTTTGCTAAGTATTCCTTGTTATTTCAACCAATTTTCGGCATTTAGCTGGAAGAATACTTAGTGCGGGTTTGGGCTAATGTACTGACAATATCGGTGTAAATCCCATCAATTCCAAGGGAAACTAAACGCCGATAGGAGGAGGTATCATTCACCGTCCACACATAAACCGGACAGCCTAGGGTGTGTGCGGCCGCCACAAACCGTGGAGTCACTATGTTTATCCCCCGGATAGTTTCCGGTACTGCCAGAGCGCAGTGAAAGTCTCTGAGCAGGCGCGGCACTATGCCGACGTGGTAGAGCCGTTCGACATGGCGTTTTTCCGCTAATCCCACCATGACATGGTGTGCGTTGGTTTCGATTTGAGACACTGCCTCGTTTCCCTGTTCCCAGGCCAAAAAAGCTTCCGGGGGAATCCCTACGCTGCGAATCTCCGGGTGGATTGGCCGCACCAAACCGGCGGCAGATACCCCTATGAGCCGCGCAATGTCTCGCGCTCCGGGCAAAAATCCGCACACCGGTCCGAGGTATCGGGCCATTCGCCAGACTCTCCGAGCGGAAAAGGACGCTAACGCGAGGCGTCCCAGGTCCCGGCGCCCCTGCAAGATGCGGAGCGTTCCCGGCACAACCGCATCGGTTTTCGCATCGATGTTTAGGTAAATTTCGGGATATCGATCGAGAAATTCTTCCAAACTCAAAGGCTGCTCGCCGTTAGGCAGCTGATGTCGGCACAGCTCCGCCCACGAAACTTCGGCAATAGCGATTTCCCCATCCACCGCGTGCCACAGCGGGTCGTGGCTGATTACGGGAACCCCGTCGGTGGTGGCGTGAATATCAGTTTCCAACCCGGAAACCACCTGGCAAGAAACGGCCCAGTCAAAGGCAGCTCGTGAGTTTTCCGGAACCGGGCACCCCAGGGCCGCGCTGGCGGACACTGCCGCTCCACGATGAGCCAACAACACTGGCCGATGGTGCAAAACGGGAAAAACAGGAGCGGGTCGCAAAATCAGGCGATAAATCTAGGAGCAAATCTGGTTGATGAACTTAGCGCCATGACGCTTCATCCAGCCCAAAGGCTCGATGGATTCCTTGTTAGAGTTGCGAATTTCAAAGTGCAAGTGCGGTCCGGTAGAGCGCCCGGTTGAGCCCACGCCAGCGATGACATCCCCGGCTTTTACCTTTTCGCCCTCATGGGCATAAATTCCATTGCTATACATATGCAGGTAACGAGAATAGAACACCTCGCCATCCCGAACATGCTTGACAGTAATAATGCCAGTGGAACCCTGCATTCCCGCTTCCGTCACAACTCCGTCAGCTACCGCGTGGATATTCGTACCGGTAGGGGCGGAAAGATCAACGCCCTCGTGCATCAATCGAGTCCCTGTCACCGGATTGACTCGCATCCCCCACGGGGAAGTAAACGTGTAGCTTCCCGACAACAGCGGCCACAGCAGGATGTCTTCCTCCGGAGCGGCGGAAGCGTCGCCGTTAGCGGAGCCCTGCGCGGCACACTGACCCAATTCGGAGGCTTCCACCACACGGGAGCGCGAGCTGGCGGGAACCGCGTTTAAGTCGGAGTCGTAATCGGTAGCGCCGCTGGCCTTAGCCACGACGGAGAGCAAAGTCTGATTGGTGCTGAAATCAAAATTCGGAGAGGCAATGGACAGATTCGGAGAAACCATCCCGGACAGCGGAGCGACTACGGTGATAGCCGAAACCACGCCCAGCAACACTAGGCGCGGAGCATTGAAAACTTGCGCTTCTTTACGGATGCGCGCGGACTGAGCGCGATTGCGCAATTCGCGTGCTTCCCGACGAGTGCGAGGCCTTTCGCTTACCACGGATTACCTTCCGACTCTGGATAACAACTCGAAATCGAGTTTATAACAAGTCGATAACGATTTGCAATTAAATGAGTGTATCAATTTTCACTTTAGTAACATTTGTTAACACTAAACGCTTTTTTTACGAAAATTACCTGAAAAAAACGTGGATTTTTAGTATTAATTTCCCCGCCCACAGTTTTGCGCCACTCAGAGCAAATCCCGGACCTCACCGACCAGTTCTTCCAGGATATCTTCCAAGAAAATTACTCCGATAACCGTTCCAGGACCCTCTGCTTTGACCACCCCAGCCAAGTGAGTGCCTTGCTTTTGCATCACCCGTAGGGCATCCTCCACTTCCATCTGGGGGGTCACGGTGATTAACGAGCGAATCCGCCAGGGTTCCAATGGTTTCTCACGCGATTCTTTCTCTACCGCAATGACATCTTTGATGTGCAAGTATCCGGTAATATTCCCGGTTTCATCGATAATCGGGATACGCGAAAACCCGGTGCGTGCCACGGTTTTTTCTGCCTCTACAGGAGTGATATCCGCGGGCAACGTCACCAAGTTCTCTAAACCGACCATTACCCCGGACACGACTTCTGCAGAAAACTCCAGAGTCCCGGAAAGCAGGCCCAAGTCGTCCTCCAAAACCCCCTGCTCGCGGGATTTCTCAACGATTGAAGACATTTCTTCGACTGTAAAACTCACCCCAACTTCATGTTGCGGTTCCAAACCGAACAACCTCACCACCGAGTTCGCAAAGCGATTCATGGCGCCGATGACGGGACGCAACGCCCTTTCTATCGCCACCATCGGGGGTGAGTAAATCAAGATGAGTCGGGTGTGAGCCGAAACCGAGGTATATTTCGGAATCATCTCACCGGCCACCACGTGCAGGTACAGAACAATCAGCAAAGCGAGAATAATGGCTAGGGAATGAGCACTGACGGCAGGCAGTCCCAGCAGCAGCGCCACCGGCAACAGCAGATGCGCAATTGCCGGTTCCGCCACCACTCCCAATCCGGTAGACGCCAACGTAATTCCCAGCTGGCAAACGGCGAGCATTTCGGAAATATTTTCTACCGCAATCAGCGCGGAAGCTGCCCCGCGTTTCCCCTCTTTCACCAGGGGTTCAATCTCAGCTTTACGCGAAGCCGTGAACGCGAATTCCGCGCCGACAAAGAAAGCGTTGATGGCCAGGAGCACCACCATCACGATTAGGGCAATCCAATCACTCATACGTCGCCTCCGGGGAAGTCAAGCGCATGCCGGGGACAGGGTTGCGGGTGATGCGAACTCGGTCGATACGCCGACCGTCCATCTGTTCGACACGCAAAAGGTATCCGTTGACCAGGACTGTATCACCTTGCGAGGGGATGTGTCCCAGTTCGTTCATAATCAAGCCCCCCAATGTTTCGTAGGGGCCTTCATCAGGCAGTTCCACTTTGGTTTGAATCGACAGTTCATCAGGGCGTATCAACCCTGGAACCAGCCACTCGCCCTCCAGAGGATGATTAATCCCAGCAGCGTGCTGATCGTGTTCATCCGCGACCTCACCCACGATTTCTTCGACCGCGTCCTCCAAAGTCACGATGCCCGAAGTGCCCCCGTACTCGTCTACCACCACCGCGGTTTGGCCGCCAGCATCACGCAGCAGCACCATCAAATCCGCCAGACCCATCGTCTCGGGAACCCTGGGAACTTCATACATCAGCGACGACGAAGTGACCACGACTTCACCGCGGCGTTCATAAGGTACGGATACGGCTCGGCGCAGATTGGCGAATCCCAGGATGTCGTCCAAACCGTCCGGTCCAACCACCGGAAAACGAGAATGCCCGGTTTCCCGCGCTTTGGCAATGAGGTCATCCGCGCTGTCATTCTGAGTCAGATAGTGCACCCGCCCGCGGTCAGTCATCACGTCTTTCGCCGCCAAACCAGAAATATGCACCGAACGGGTAAACAGGGAAGCGGTCGATAAATCCAGCAGCCCTTCCTCCGCGCTTTGCCGCACCATCGCCACGAGTTCCTGAGCGGAATGAGCCCCGGACAGTTCTTCCACAACCTCCACACCCATCCGGTCCAGCACGAAGTTCGCCGAAGCCTTCAGCACCACAATGAGAGGCTTGAAAATAAAGGTGAACGCCCGCTGCGGACGCACCACAAAACCGGCCGTTTTCATGGGGTCCGCCAGCGCCAGGTTCTTGGGAATGAGCTCGCCAAAGACCATGGAATAAAGATTCGTGATGACCAGGGCGACCACCGCGCCCAGTGCCGTGGCTGCGGCCAGAGCCATCCCGGTATGTCCTAAACCGCGTGTCACCAGGTTCGCTATGGCTGTTTGGGTGGTGTAACCCACCATAATTGTGGACAGGGTAATGCCCACCTGGGTACCCGAAAGTTGGGTAGACAGATTAGAAATAGAGTCCTTCACAAGGGCGGCCCGCTTGTCGCCGTTAGCCGCGCGACCCGCAACTCTGGCGGGGTCGACAGCTAGGAAGGCAAACTCAGTGGCTACAAAAAAAGCTGTGACCAAAGTCAGAATCAACCCCACCGCCACCAACAGCCAGTCAGCCACGACAGGACTCAACCGACCCACCGCCCTTGTGCGCCCTCATCTGAAACCAAGGCGGGACGACCGGGCTGAAACCGGAGAACCGGGGTGGGGAACAGAAAAAAAGATAATCGCGGGATGTCTTGCAGTTTAACCACCGTACTTATTTGCCAGCTGTGGCGGCACGGACGATTTCGCGGCGGACCCGCAGAGAAGGCTGGCCGTTGCCATCGGCTAGGACCATGCCCAAGCCTCCCGCCAGCGAACCCCCAGCTACCAAGCCGCGGGTGTATTCTTTGCGTTCCTCTGAGGAATTCGCTGCCCAAACCGGATTGTTGACCACGCTGATGGGAAGGTTCACGACCGCCAAAATGAGGGCACAAATCCGGGGGTACTTCCCCAGAGCCAGACCCATCGCGGTCACCGCCGTTGCGGCTCCAGCCAAGCGGGACAACAGCTTCGCATCCGAAGTCAGCATGGGCGGCAGGCCAATCTTTTCCAGGGTCGGCTCCATCTTTCGGAAACGTTCCACGTGATCTGCGGGGTTGCGCAAAGCGTCGAGGCCGTCATGAATGAACACCGCCGCCAGCAGCGGACGTGAAATAAAACGCAGCAAAGTCCTCATAACACTATTGTCCCCATTTTTTAGACCAGTTCGCACCTTTTCGAAACGTTTTTGGCGGTGAGGAATAAAAACCACCCACTACGGTTATAACAGGTGTGAGACAAACTTTGGAAAAACCTCTCGCCAAGCCCACTCGCGCCCGGGGCGCAACAAACCGGGCGCAATCTCTTCCGCCCGCACCCTGCACAGGTCTAAACTGGGCAACGATGAGCGAAACAGTAAATTCTGCGCCCCCAGGGACGCCTTCCAAATCGGAGCAGCGTTTTGAAACGGAAGTCATGCCGTTTTTGAATCAGCTCTATTCCGGTGCCTTGCGTTTGACCAGAAACCCGCACGATGCCGAGGATCTGGTCCAAGAAACCTTCCTGAAAGCTTTTAAAAGTTTTGATTCTTTTCAGGAGGGAACGAACCTGTTGGCGTGGCTCTATCGCATCATGACCAACACTTTCATTAACTCTTATCGCAAGGATCAGCGTCGGCCCCGTACCGAAACTATGGCTGAGCTGACGGATTACCAACTCGCTCAGGACGACTCCAACCGAGAAGCTCATTCGGCGGAGTCTCTGGCCTTGGATCGTCTGGGAACCCAAGACATTCTTGATGCCTTGGATGCCCTACCCGATGAATACCGCGAAGCGGTGTACCTAGCCGATGTAGAAGGTCTGGCTTACAAAGAGATTGCGGAAATCCTTGATATTCCCTCCGGGACGGTCATGTCCCGTCTGCATCGTGGACGGGCGAAACTGCGAAAAATGCTGAGAGAACGTGTGGAAGCTGAGGTGTTGGTATGAGTGAGGAAAACCTTAATCCACAGATGCCCCCCGCGTCTGAGTCCGACTGTAACTGCGAAACCGTCACGGAAAATATGCGTGAAATCATGAACGGAGAGATGGATTTGCCCACCGCCCAGCAATTCCATGAGCATTTGCGCCACTGCCCGAACTGCCATGAGGAATCTCTGCGTGTGGAACGCTACATCACGCTGCTGCGGCAATCCTGCCACTGTGAAGCCCCGGTTGAACTGCGGGAACGTATCATGATTGAGATTCGTAAAATCAGTTAGCTACCCTGCACTTCCAGGCCGACAGGGACGCCGCGGGTTTGCGGGAAAGCTGGGAATATGTGAAAATAGGCAGGTTGATTACCAACCTGAGAAGGAGGCTGTTATGTCGAAACGCGGTCGCAAGCGTCGGGCGCGGTCCAAGAGTGCCGCTAATCACGGCAAACGCCCCAATGCTTAAAACTTGAACGGCGGGTGCGGGACAGTGAAAACTTCCCGCACCCTCGGTGTCTTTTAGGCTGAAAGACCCAAAACGCAGTTTTCCCCGGAAGAAACCAATCTTCCGGGGAAAACTATGACTGCTCTTAGCGGGCGAAAGCGCGCGACACCAGGTCAGCGGCCTGCTTCTTGTGTACGGAAGCCAAGCCGGTAGAGGGGGCGGCCATCGCCGGGCGGGACACCACACGAATCGGACGGTCACCGATGAAGGCATCCTGGTGCATCTTCAGGAAGGTCCAGACCCCCTGATTCTCCGGCTCGTCCTGCGCCCACACCAGTTCAGCGTTGGGGTACTGTGCCAAAATCGGCTTCAGGTCCTCGTGCAGCGGGTAGTACTGTTCCAAACGCACGATTGCGGTGGTTTTATCCCCGGTCTTGGCGCGTTCGGCCGCCAAGTCGTAATACAACCGGCCGGTGCAGATTAGCACGCGAGTCACCGCGTTGGGATCCAGATTGCCTTGGTCGCCGATGACCCGTTGGAACTGACCAGAGGTGAAATCTTCGACCGAAGACACCGCCGCTTTCAAACGCAGCAGCTGTTTGGGGGTAAAGACAACCAGCGGGGTCCGCGGCCGACGATAGGCCTGCTGACGCAACATATGGAAGTGGTTAGCCGGAGTGGAGGGCTGGACAATCCACATATTGTCCTGGGCAGCCAGACTCAGCCAGCGTTCGATACGCGCCGAGGAGTGGTCAGGTCCTTGACCCTCAAAACCATGGGGCAGCAACAGCACCAGAGAGGAGTGCTGATGCCACTTCTGTTGAGCCGAACAGATGAACTCGTCAATCATGGTCTGGCCACCAAACGAGAAGTCGCCGAACTGTGCCTCCCAGATAGTGAGAGCTTCAGGGCGTTCCACCGAATAGCCATACTCGAATCCCATCGGCGCGTACTCGGACAGGGACGAGTCGTAAATCATGAACTTGCCCTGTCTGTCGCTTAAGAATTCCAGCGGGGTCCATTCCTCACCGGTCTTAAAATCGTGAGCAACCGCATGACGTTGCACGAAAGTCGCCCGGCGGGCATCTTCACCGGACATCCGGATGGGAACGCCCTCCATCAGAATCGACCCGAACGCCAACAGCTCGCCGAAGCCCCAGTCGATGTTGCCTTCGCGAGACATCTGCTGACGCTTTTCGTAGAGCTTTTGAACCTTGGGGTGCATGGTGAAGCCTTCGGGGTAATCCACGTGCGCGTCCCCGATGGTTTCCACCACATCCTGCGAGATAGCTGAGGTCCAAGCAATCATGTCGTCGGACTCGTCGGTCTGAGCAGCGGGCAGGATCCAATCCCAGTCGTTGCCGCCCTGCTCGCCTTGCCGCGACGGGGTGTAGCCCTTTTCCTTGGTTTCCTCAAATATTTTTTCGAGTTTCTGGTGGTAATCCTCCACTTCCGCTTTCGCTTCCTCATCCGAGAGATCGCCACGACCAATCAGGTTATTCATGTAAACCGTGCGGGTGGTCGGATGACTATCAATCAGGTGATACATCACCGGCTGAGTCATCGACGGATCGTCGCCCTCGTTGTGTCCGCGGCGACGGTAACAAATCAGGTCAATGATGACGTCCTTGTGGAACTTTTGCTGGAAACGGTAGGCCAGACCAGCCACCCTCGTGACCATCTCAGGATCGTCGGCGTTCACGTGGAAAATCGGCACCTGCAAGCCCTTAGCCAAGTCAGTGCAGTAGTTCGTGGAACGGGCATTGGTCGGGGAAGTCGTGAAACCAATCTGGTTATTCACGATGATGTGCACCGTCCCGCCGGTAGTGTAGGCCTTGAGTTGGCTCATGTTCAGCGTCTCATAGACGACACCCTGACCGATGAAAGCTGCATCGCCGTGAATCAGCACGGGCAGGTAACCGTAGTCGCCCTCGATACCGACTTTATCCTGTTGCGCCCGGACAATGCCTTCGACCACCGGGTTCACGGCCTCCAAGTGGGAGGGGTTAGCCGCGATATAGACGCTGGTGGTCTTGCCTTCGTAAGACTCGTAGATGGATTCGGTGCCCAGGTGATACTTCACGTCCCCGGAGCCCTGAACTGAACCAGGATTCATGTTGCCTTCAAATTCGGCGAAAATCTGGTTGTTGGTTTTGCCGGCCACATTCACCAGCATATTCAGCCGACCACGGTGCGCCATCCCGATGGTCACCCCGGCCAAGCCGTCGTGGGCGGCATCGTCCATAATCCGCAGCATCAGGGGGATTAGCGATTCACCGCCCTCCAAGCTGAAGCGCTTTTGGCCCACATACTTGGTTTGCAAAAAGTCCTCGAAAGCCTGCGCCGCGTTCAAACGGTTCATGATGGCGTGACGAACTTCTTTGCTCGGCGGTTCGTAGGGGCGCTCGATCTCATGTTGCATCCACTTGCGCTGTTCGGGGTCTTGAATGTGCATATATTCAATGCCCGCGGTACGAGTGTAGGTATCGCGCATCTGGGTCAGAATGTCGCGCAGCTTCATGTTGACGTTGTGTTTGTCGCCCAGTTGTCCCACCGGGAAGTACCGATCCAAATCCCAGATAGAAAGCCCATAGGCGTCGAGTTTCAAGTCTGGGTGGCGACGTACCCGATAATCCAGAGGATCGATATCCGCAATCAAGTGCCCGCGGGAACGGTAAGAGTGGATAAACCGCGCAATCCGCGCGTCCTTGGACAACTCCCCTTCCCCGCTGTAATCGTTGTTACGCGCCCAGCTGAAAGGTTCGTAAGGCACCTTCATGGAATCAAAGACACGTTCGTAGAATCCGTCTTCACCCTTGAGTTTCTTTTCGATTAGCCCCAGGAAAGAGCCGGACAAGGCTCCTTGAATGACCCGATGGTCATAGGTGGAGGACATATGCATAATCTTGCCGATACCGGCTTGGGCCAGCTGTTCGTCGGAGGCACCGGCCCACTCTGCCGGGTAATTCGTCGCCCCGACCCCGATGATGCAACCCTGGCCCTGTACCAAACGCGGCGATGACATGAGGGTTCCCAAGGTTCCCGGATTCGTCAGCGTCACCGTGCAGCCGGAATAGTCTTCCATTCCCAGTTTGCCGTCACGAGCCTTTTTCACGAGTTCTTCGTAAGCGTGGACGAATTCTTCAAAAGACAGGGTGTCGGCATTGTGCACGACGGGCGTGACCAGCAGACGCGAACCATCGTCCTTCGGCAAGTCAATCGCCAGTCCAAAACCAACGTGCGCGAAATGGTCAATGTGCGGCTTGCCGTCCTCCAGGCGATAACGCACGTTGACATCGGGGGTTTCCACCAAGGCTTCCACAATGGCGTAGCCAATCAAGTGGGTAAAGGACACTTTGCCGCCGCGCGTCCGCTTCAGGTGGTCATTAATCTGGGCACGGTTCTCGATCAGCACTTTCGCCGGAATCTGACGGTAAGACGTCGCCGTCGGCACTGACAGCGAAGCGTCCATATTTTTCGCAATCGCGGCGGAGACACCCTTCAGCCGTTCCGAACGGTCCTCACCTTTAGAGGCAGACCTTGCCGCATCATAGTGCTGCTTTGCCACCATTGCGGCGTAGGGCGAAGTCGGAGCGTGAACGACTGAACGCGGCAGCGGCGGGCGGTCAGAGTGTTGGGCATCAAGTCCGGCAGGACGGGATTCCTCAACAGGTTTAGCTGTTTCGCCGCCTTCTGCGTGTTCAGAGGTGGTGCCAGCGGTTGCTCCCGGCAGCAATCCCAGGCTTTCCATCTGTTGAAAATACGACTGCCATTCGGGGGGAACTGAACTTTTATCCGCGAGGTATTGGGCGTGAAGCTGAGCAATAACTTCTTCGGAGGCTGAATTATTCGACGACTGTGTCTCGGCCACTATATTTTCCCTTTCAAGGTCATTGGAAATTTTTTCCGTTGTGCTCCTAATTTAGGACTTTTAGCCTAGGAATTTCACCTTATTTCTCAGACCTTGACAAAGATTTACTATAGTTCTAGTTATCCTTGGGAATTTGCGGACTTTCCCTTTTCAGTAGGCTGACGGAATCTCGGTCAATAGGCTCCGGAAAGACGCCAAACGCAGCGCTAGTTCCGGGTGTTCGTCCAGTAGGCAATCCGGAGAGTCCACACCGTGGGTGCAGCCTCGCGGACAGTCCTGGGCTATCGCGTAAAGTTCCGAAAATCCGCGCAGCAATCCCGCCGCATCAACATGAGCCAAACCAAAGGAGCGCACTCCGGGAGTGTCGATGAGCCACCCTTGTGCAGCCACCGGTAAGGCAGCCGCCGAGGTCGAAGTGTGTCGGCCCTTGCCGGTCACTGCGTTGACTGTCCCGGTCGCCCGATTTGCGCCCGGAACCAGCGCGTTCACCAGGGTAGATTTCCCTACCCCCGAGTGGCCTAGCAGGACCGTGATTTCACCGGCTAACTGTTTCGTGAGCGCCACCAGTCCTGGGGCGACCGGGTCAGGCGGCGGGGCCTGCGGGTTGGTCTCTCCCAGCGGTGGCGCCAGAACTACAGGTTCGTAGAGGTGTTTGTTCAGGGCAAACACTGTGATTCCAATAGCTTCGTAGTCTGCGATAAGTTCCTGGGCAGAATCCAAGTCCGTTTTCGTTACCGCCAGCAGCGGGGTGACCTTCGCGTCCAAAGCCGCCACTATCGCGCGGTCAATCATGCCGCGTTTTGGTTCCGGGTCACGCGCTGCGACCACGATTAGCATCTGGGTGGCGTTGGCAACGATGAGTTTTTCTCGCGCTCCTGCCTCGGATTCGTCAAAGCTGCGGCGCAGGACGGTTTGGCGATCCTCCAAGGTGACGATGCGCGCCAAAGTGTCAGGAGTGCCGGAAGTGTCTCCTTCTACGCCCACTCGGTCCCCCACGATGACGCCCTTTCGCCCCAGCGCCCGCGCCTTAACGGCTTGCACCATGCGGTCTGCGCTAATCGCTACCGTAAACCGGCCCCGGTCCACAGCGACGACCATACCGGGCTCAGCGTGCGCAAAACTGGGGCGCTTCTTCGTGCGGGGGCGGCTGCCCTTCCCCGGGCGCACGTGTACTCGCGGATCATCGGTGCCAATGTCGCGGCGACTCAAGAGGCTGCTCCCAACAGGTGTTCCCACATTTTTGTGAAATCGGGCAGAGTTTTGGTGGTGGCACCAATATCATCGATTTGTACCGGATAGTACAATCCCAGGAGTGCCGCAAAGGTCGCTAGTCGATGATCCCCGTAACTGTGCAGCAACAGCGGGGGAGATTCCGGGTCTTGGTTCACAAGCCGGGAGGGGCTGACACCGGTAATCACGAGGTCGTCCTCAGGGGTTATTTCGCAGGGAATCCCGACGGTCGTGAGTTCGGTGCGGAGCGCTTCGAGACGATCTGTCTCGTGACCCCGCAGGTGGTGCAAACCCCGCAATCGGGAAGTTCCAGGGGCAAAAGCGGCCAAAGCCGCCACGGTGGGAACCAGCTCGCCCACCGCGGTAAAATCGGCGTCTATGGGCCACAGCGGACCCTGACTAGAAACCGTCAACACCCCGTAGTTCCACTCCACGTGCAGGCCCATTCTCGGCAAAATCTCCAGCCAGGACGCTCCTGCTTGAGTGGTTTCCGCGGGCCAGGTGGGGATAGAAATCCGCCCCCCCGCAATACCTGCCAGAGCCAAGAACGGTCCGGCGTTGGAGAGATCCGGTTCGATGAGGACGTCCTGGCCGATAACCGGTTTTGAGGCCACGTGCCAGAAGGGATTGCTATCCTCGGAGCTGCCCGGTGTAACGGTAACTCCGTGTTGAGACAGGCACTTTAAGGTCATCTCAATGTGCGGCAGCGAAGGCAGCGCCGCAGTTTTGGAACGAACGGTACAGCCGCCGGGTAGCAGCGGAGCCGCCAACAACAGGGCTGATACGAACTGCGAGGAAGCCGTAGCGTCTATGGTGACTTCCGCAGCAAGGCGCCCTACGGGAGGATAAATCGTACAGGGAAATACGCTCCCATCCGAGGATTCGTACTCGATATGGGCTCCGAACTGAGTCAGAGCATCCAAGAGAGGCCGCATCGGGCGCGTATTTGCTTGCGCATCGGCGACCAACCGCACGGCGCGCCCCAACGCCACCGCCACGGCGGGGATAAAGCGCATGACAGTTCCAGCCAAACCGCAATCCACCGTAACGGGTGCATTATCCCGCAAACCGCCCGGAGAAACTGCGGAAGTTGACTGCGACCACAGTTGGGCCAGAGGCGTAATCTGTACCGGTTGGTCCACAACTGGGGGCCACGGCTCGATAATCGCCCCCAGTGAGCGCAGTGCTTGCACCATGAGGTCCGTATCACGAGCGAACAGGACTCCCGTCAGAGAGGCCTCGGTATCGCTGAGGGCACCCAGCAACAATTCTCTGGCACTCAAAGACTTGGAACCCGGCAGTCTCACCGCACCGAAAACGGGACCTTTCGCGCGGGGAGCCCGCCAAACTGTTGCTTGCATAGGTTCAGCTTAATGGAAAAATCGCGCCGTTGACCGTTTCTAAGCGTTTCTAGGGATAGGTTTAGAACATGAGTAGTCGCTGGGAAGAAGATTTACAGTTAGCACTGATTATGGCAGACCAGGTAGACGCCCTGACCACCAAGCGTTTCTTGGCTCCCGATTTGGAAGTCAGCGATAAACCGGATTTGACGCCGGTAACCGACGCGGATAAAGCCGCCGAAAAACTCATCCGGCGACACCTGTCACATTCGCGAACTCGGGATGCCATCGTGGGTGAGGAAGAAGGCAGCACCGGTTTAGCAGCCCGGAAATGGGTCGTCGACCCGATTGACGGCACCGCGAATTTTCTCCGCGGGGTCCCGGTGTGGGCTACTCTGATTGGGCTAATGGAGGACGGCAAGATGGTGATGGGGGTGGTCAGCGCACCCGCCCTAGGATTTAGGTGGTGGGCTGCCGCGGGCAGTGGGGCGTGGACCGGCCGGTCGCGTTCCTCGGCACGCCAGCTGCAAGTTTCACGTATCTCTAACCTGAATCAGGCTTCCTTTTCCTACGCGCTTATCGGCGAATGGGCCGAGGCTCATCGTTTGCGAGGCTTCATGAATCTCTCTCAGCAGGTGTGGAGGACTCGTGCCTACGGCGATTTTTGGTCCTACATGCTGCTGGCGGAAGGCGCGGTGGACGTTGCAGCGGAACCGGACTTGAATCTGTGGGACATGGGGGCGCTGTATCCCATCGTGACCGAAGCTGGCGGTAAGTTCACGTCCCTCACCGGTGAGGATGGCGTGAACGGGCCGGGGGCAGTAGTTACTAATGGCCGTCTGCATTCCCAAGTTTTGCAGTATATCGGCTCAGAAACAGACTAATTTGCGGGGTTTTTAAAACTCTTAAATTTTCGCCCCCGGGGTTGCTCTTATGCTTGAGCCATGAAGTTTATTCACACCTCTGATTGGCATCTCGGCCGGGACTTTATGAACTATGACCTGGCCTCCTACCAGGACAACTTCCTGAGGCAAATCCTGGCGCAAATTGAAGCGCACCATCCCGATGCTTTGCTGATTTCGGGCGACGTATTGGACAAACCCAATCCAGGCGACGCGGATTTGGACAAATTGTCCGGTTTTTTGAATGAGGCACGACAAATGACTCGAATCATCCTCATTGCCGGTAACCACGACGGAGCCTCCCGGCTCGGTTTTGCCAAGGGATTCACTCTGCCGGAAGTCAATATCGTGACGAAAGCTGCCCAGGTTGGCACCGCTATCGAGGTTCCAGGACCCGACGGTGAACTCGGCGCGCTGGTCTACCCCATCCCCTACCTGTCTCCCTACCAGGATCGCGCGGAGCTATCCACGTGGGTTGACAATGGCGGGGTTCGTCATCTCGATGACACTTTGAAGCAGCCCGCCAGCAAAGACGACCCGACGCCGTTGCTGGCGGGAAAACCGGAAGTACTGTTTGGCGCGGCACTGCGCCGCATCGGGAGGGATCTGGAACGGAGGAACACGGACGTGCCGGTCCTCGCGATGGCTCATGACTATCTAACACAGGTAGATCCGGATAAAGAAGTGGAACCACTGGGAAATCTCTATCCGATTCCGATTTCCCTGTTGGATGAGATCGCCGGTGGACTGAAAGGAGGCCGCGGCATTAACTATCTAGCTCTGGGACACATTCACGGGGCGTATCCGGTAGATGGCACTGAAGTCACGGCCTGGTACGCGGGGTCTCCTCTGCCTTATCGGGTTAGTGAGAGCAACGAGAAATGCACCCTTTTAGTCGAGGTTGACCCCGATCACCAGGTCAAGGTCGAGAAGCTACCCTTAGAACTGCCTTATCAAGTGACACGGCTACAGGGCAGTATCGAGGACCTAACGAACCCGGAAGACTCCCGCTACCAGCCCTGGCATCAGGCCTTTTGTAGCATCAACCTGACTGAAACGACCTTGCCACCAAACGCTTATAACCGACTGAAAGCGGTTTTCCCGCGAATGTTGAAGCTCACTCATTCCCAGGGAACTCTGAACGGGACGCTGCAATCTGGCGCAGAGTTTCGGGAACTTTCTGAGTTAGAGATTGCCACCGAATTCTTACGTACCTGTGGCATTGACACAAAGGAAGACCTCGCTTTGCTAACCGAAATATATGAAGACACCGTTGGGGGGACAGAGAAATGAAATTCCATAAACTTACTCTTGAAGGGGTGGGGAGTTTTTACGAGCGCACCACCTTGGACCTGGATGCATTGGCCGAGTCGGGACTGTTCTTAATTACGGGCAATACCGGATCGGGAAAGTCCACTATCCTGGACGGAATTGTCTACGCTCTGTATGGAGACGTAGCCGGTGAGAGAGATTCCGCAACAGATCGTATTCTCTCCTACTACTGGGACAAGGACTATCCTCCTGAGGTCGTGCTGGTGTTCTCCGCCCACAACAAGTTCTATGAGCTGCGTCGCACGGTAACCTTTACGAAGCCAGGGCGTAAGACTGTCACTCAATCCATAGCCCAGCTTAAGGTGTCAACTACCCCGGATTTTGACAACGTTACCGAACCCATTGCGATAGGTAGAGACGTCACGAAAGAGGTAGTGAGAATCCTCGGCCTGGAGAAATCACATTTTCTGCAGACGGTGATACTTCCCCAAGGTCAGATTCAGCAGTTCCTGACCGCAGGGGCTGCCGAACGGCATGAGGTTTTATCCAATCTTTTCGGGGCGGAAAGCTTTATTGCCATGGAAAAAGCCGCTAAGGATCGTGCCTCGAAAGGCAAGGAAACCACCAAAGAGTACACCAGGCATCTAGGTGAGCTTCTCACAACTGTGTATGCGGATCTTTCCAACATTGAGATTACTGTTGAAAATGAAACCGCTTGGAAAGAAGCTTTGGAGGAATTTGCAGCGGCAAAAGACGGGGCGGCTCAGTCGATTTCTGCTTTGGAGCAAGCCGGAGAGCCCCTCTTTGCTAGCGCCGCCAAAATTTTGCGCGAAGAAGCCACTAAGGTTACAGACGCCGCCGAGCAAGCTCAGAAAAAATACCAAGCAGCTCAGACAAAACTCACTACAGCGGAAACCGAGCAGAGCGTCATCTCAGAGGCACGACGGATGACTGAAAGACTTGCCGAACTTTCCGAAAAGACAACCGAAATTGAACAACTGGACCAACGCAACCAGAAAGCCGTGCATGCCAACGCCGTCATGGACAGCGAGAAGGCAGAGCAGAAACCTTACCGGTCAGCCGAGCACCAGCGTGCCAGTATTCTTGGTTCTTTGACACAGCTGGTCGATAACGATACGGATTTAGCCGAATTTAGGGACCGAGTATCCAAGCTGTCGGACACAAAATTGCAAACCTGGCTAGAAGGGGAGGAACCCAGCACAAATTTGTCTGACCTGCGCGATGAGATGAGCGAAAAGATTAATGACAACCAAAAGAGACTAGAGGCCATCAAAGCCAATCTCTCCCTTCAGAGTCAAAAAACTACCGCTGCCAACAGTAAGGAAGAACAGCTGAAGTCTCTGCGCAGTCAGATTAGCCAGCTCAGCGACACTGCTAAAAAAACCACAGAAGCGCTGGACAAACAGCGCCAGATACTGCGAGAACAGAAGCAGCTTGCGGACGGGTTGCCCAGCCGGCAGACAGAGCTGAAAAATGCTCAGGAGCACCACGATTGGGCAAAATCGGCTGAAAAGTTAGCCAAGGATTTGAAAGCTGCCACGAAAAACGCTGCCCGTCTGCAAGAAAGCTACGACCGGGCACAGGAAAACGCCGAGTCCGTTTTGCGAAAATGGTCTGATACCGCGGCGTCTCGCTTGGCGGCACAGTTGCAGGACGGGGAGTCCTGTCCGGTCTGCGGTTCTCTGGATCATCCGCATCCCGCAGCCGAAACGTCTGACAAAACAACCTTTCAGGACTATGAAGCGGCTGTGAGCGAAGCCAACAAAGCACACGACAAGCTCTCTGAGGCAAACAATAAGGAAACTAAGATTAGCACCAGATTGCAAACAGTTACGGATCAGCTCCAGGGCCGGGATATAAAGTCCTTGGTTGCTGCCCTCGCTGACGCCGAGAAGGCCGTCAATGAATCCGCTGCAGCTAGCAAGCAAGTACCCAAGCTGGAAAAGAAAATTTCCGAACTGGAAGAATCAGACAAACAAAACCAAACCGAGCGTGAAAAGCTCATCAAACAGGAAGCAGGATTAAGCGCGGAGGTTGAAAACCTCCACGAGGATATTCAGTCACTTGCTGACAAAATTCGAGCGGAGTTGGCAGATTTTGATTCCGATTCCGACCCGCAAGACTTGTTAGATACGAACCTGCACAGTCTGGAAGCGGTCAAACAGCTCGCCAAGTTTTATGATTCCTGGCTGCCAATCCGCCAAGAGTGGATTAGCGCTCATGAAACGTTGCGCAAGTCATTGACAGACCACGGTTTCGAGTCAGTAGCCGAAGCTCAGACCTACGCCAAGCCTCGCCAGCTTCTGGAGACTGACCAAGATACAGTTTCTTCTCACCGTAACGAAGTAGCTGAACTGCGCGCGAAACTGGATACCGACGTGTACCGAAACAAAGCTGCAGTCAAGCCTCCCGACCTGGAGAGCCTTCGAGCAGCTACCGAAGCCAGCAAGCAGGAGTATAGCTCTCTCACCCAACAGTCGGCGTCTTTGGATAGTTCCCACCAAAATTTGTGCACCCACAAGGAAAGGTACGAACAGACCAAACAGGAATGGGACGCAAAAGCGTCAAAGATTGCCGGCTATGAACGTTTATCTCAAGTACTCAATGGGGAGAACACGATGAAAACTACTTTGAGCGCTTACTACTTGAGCAAGCGTCTGGGACAGGTGACTTTTGTAGCTAACCAGTTGATTTCTGATGTTTCCGGGGGATACTACGAAATCAGGCATAACGAAAACTATGAGTCGGACCGCAATCAGAAATATCACGGACTGGGCATCGAAATGTACAACGGCGCTCAGGACAAGGTGGTACCGCCAAAGTCGCTGTCCGGGGGCGAAAAATTTTACTGTTCACTCGCTATTGCCTTGGCGCTTTCCGAAGTCGTGCAACGAGAAAGGGGCGGCATCACTCTGGAAAACATTTTCATCGATGAAGGTTTCGGCACCTTGGACAATGACACCAGAGAGGCGGTCATGTACACGCTGCATAGTCTGCAGAAGGAGGGAGGACGCTGCGTAGGAATCATCTCACACGTCAGTGAACTGCAAGAGGAAATTCCCCTCCAGGTTCAGGTGCGAAACTACCACAGCGGCAACACCACGGAACTGAAACCAGGCGGGAAACGCAAGATTGGCTCCTACCTACAAATCAACGGTTTAGATACGGTCTAGCTCAAGCCCAGGAAGTCTCGCAGGACCTCGAGTTCGGAGCCGTCGAACCACAACAGTTCCGGAAACTCTAAGTCCTGGGGGGACTCCCCCGCCCCTGACGCATGGGCGGCCTGCCCCGCGCGCAGCTGCGCTAGTTTTGCCACTTCTGCGCCAGCCGCCGGTTCGTCTACGTGGTAGGAAACCACTTCAGAATACTGAATCGGTCTGGTCAGGATGTATCCTCCAGCCAATTCCGGGTGGCAGGGTCGCAGGTCCGTGTCCGCGACTTCCGCCACCGCCACCACCCGGAGCGGCTGGGAGCTTTCGGTTTGCGTGTCTAAAGATTTCAAAGCGGCGGCGTGTAAAGCCTCGTCTTCCGCCACCTCTCGGTCCTCCCCGTGCAGCTCGCTGGGAGCAGGAAAACCGGCAGCGGCGCACCAGGCCCCGTCCACGACCGTGACCGGCGCACCCTCCCAGGTCTTGTCCTGTAGGGATTGGGGACACAGCGCGATGTAGGCACGAATCGTTTTCGTCCGTTGGGGGGCTTCACTCATTTTCTGGTTCCTTCTGTTCGTCGCGTTTAAACTTCAACAGTTTGCTCTCCCGAATCCTGCTCCGTCCCGAGCCGCGCCGGGGAAGCAAACCGAGTTGTTTAAAAATTTCATTCTGCAGCCCTTCCAGGTCCTCCAGAACCGCAGCGCGAGGATTCGCCGTCATCACATCACAAGCGGCCACCAGAGCACGGTCAAAATCTTCTCCGGCTTCTCGCACCACCGTCACCGGCAGGTTTGAAACCGAAGCGGACACGACACGAACTATGGAATTGCGCCAGTTCGCCCCTCCCACGGAAGCCCTCCCGCGATTCACTACCGCCAACGTCGGGCAGCTCCAAAGTTCCTGTTCACGAGCCCAATTGTGGTTGACCAGCAGCCGGCGAATCCCCACCGGGTCAGCCAGACCGACTTCCACCACCAAGTCGGCAACGTCAAAAGCTCCTAAGGCAGCTCCGTAACGGGTCGGCCCCATAGCCGCCAGCAAATCCGACTGGTCGTCTGCACCACTCGCTAAATCCACCAAAATCCAGCGGTAGTTAATCCGAGCCATCTCTAAAAGAGCTGACAACGCGTGCTGGCCGACCTCACGCCACCGCTCTGCCTTGGTCAGTCCGGTCAACAGGTCAACTCCGAAACCCACCCGCGTCACCAACTGCGGGAAACTTTCCGGTTTCAACTTTCCTTGTTCCGCTAGACGACATCCAGTCACCACCCCGGAAGTGTCTAAGGCAATCCCCAGCATCTGCACCAGAGATGACTCGACTGTATCGGCATCGACCAGCAGGACCCGACCAAAATTTCGTAAACGTGAGGCGATGTTCAGAGCTAGCGTAGACTTTCCCGGCGCTCCCATCGGACCCCAAAAAGCGATTATCTGACCTATTGAACCGACCAATTCCGCATTTTCGGTGCCGAATTCTTCACGAGGATTGGGGGGCGGGGGAGGTATCAGGGCGGACATCATCTGTCCCAGCAGACGAGCCGCCTCGCTCTGTTCAGGTTCTTCCACTCGGGGATCGGCTTTGGCTAAAACCGAAATTCCCCCTCGACTGTTCAACTGATCCACGTCTTCGAGCGGAGCAAAAGCAATGATGGCAACGTTTTCGGCGGCTAGCTCCTGGACAGTGGCACCCTCCAGTTCCAGCATCTCGGTGTCCACCGCTACCAGCTGCACCAGATGCGCTTTGGCTATCGATAACAGCTCCGTGGCGTCACGGCAGCGCCGAATGACTTGCAGAGGCAGGGAATCTGACTCAATAGTCCGGATAATATCCGCTTCCAAATCCGGATTCAGGCAGGTCGCCACCCCGATGAAACTCATGATGACACCGGTATCGCCATCAGCGGAGTTTTCGTACCTACAGCAGCGAGGATAGGCGACAAGTCCTCTTCCGGAACACTAATTTCCACATTAGTCTGATTCTTCGATCCCAGAGCCGTTTCCGACTTTTTCTCTGCCAAGAACACGGCTTTTTCCGCCAGTTTCTGAGCATTTTCCAGCGGGGTATCCCGCTTGAACGCGCTGGCAGATTTTTCGTCAGGGAGCTGCCAAATCTCAAGGTAATCACCCTTTTTCACGCTGCTTGGCAGAGGCGCGGCGAGATTGAGAACGATCCGTTTATTGTAGGGCTTGGTTTGGCTCAGTGAGGCTTTGGGGATCAACTGTCCCACGGCAATAGTTTGCACGACCACTGTGCCTTCCTTCAGCTCACCTTCGCGCAGGTACTGCCCCGCCGCCCGACCTGGATTTGCTGAAATAACCTCAACATCGTCGGATTGTACGGTTTGTCCAGCAACGAGCGTTGTCTTTGCCGCCAAGTAACCCTCAAGGTGGCTGGCCAAACGCACCGTAACGATGACCAGGATTACAGCCAGTACCATCAGAGCAATTCCCAGCACGGTACGCCGATTCAAGTACCGAGATTTACTTGATATTTCCGAACCAATAGGCATACGAGACCTCCCCGAAAACCTGCTTAAAGGCTTTATATCATTAAAGTATAGAAGCATAGGACTGTTTTTGTGGTGGTTTTATAGCATTTGATGTATCATGATTGCATGGAATATAATTTTTACACCATCGCTGATGTTGCTGATATGTTAAAGGTTTCCCACGGCGCCGTGCGCAACCTCATCAACAACGGAGAGCTCAAAGCTATCCAGATTGGCGGGCGCGGTCTATGGCGCATCGAGGAATCTGCGATGGAGGAATACATCAAGGGTCAATACGCCCAAAGTGAGGAAAAAATCGCCTCCGGGGCGGCTTTGGTCGAGTAAACCCATTTCTTGGCACCCCCCGACACCAGAGCTGGTCAAGACAGGGGGTTATCTCTAGAGGTTTTCCTCAGCGCGGGCAAGAGACATAGAGCAGCGCCGAGAGCGCAATGGCTTCATGGCGGCCGTGATCGACGATATCCACAAAGTCGGAGCCCACTCGCTCAATACAACCTTTCAGAGTCTGATTCCGGGTAGTGAACTGAATCTCACGGCGAGTAGCGGCAAACTCACGCAGCTTCACCGTGTCTGGAATTCTGGCCTCAACCAAAGTAGGCCACCGCGGAGCAGGTCCCAGGCCGGAAACGACTTCGATGGCTGGATACCTTATCAAGATGTCCATGCGCAGCAGGCGCAAAATCAGCCAATTCGCCGCGGCGTCAGCGACCTCGCCACGTAACGACTCCCCGTTGATGAGCTGAATCTCGACCGTAGTGCCTACACTGGCTAATAAACGACCGGATAGAGTCACTTCCGCGGCATCCGCCGCCGACAGCTCGGTAGCCTCCGCTTGGCGCTGCACCCGCAGTTTTGCAGCGAAATCAGCTGAGAGATCATCCAAAAAATCGTCGTGCTCCACGCGCTCCAGTCTAGCGCACTCGCTGTGGCAACAACAGCAAAGCCTCCTACAAAGCATCAAAAATGCTGTAAATACACTCAAAATATCAAATATTGACAAAATAACTTATCTGACCCTATGATAAGGAATCAAACGTTATCAAACGTGTAATAACTAAATAAAACTCGCTACCAAAGGGAAAACTATGGAAACCACACTTCTTGAACCTAACGCTGCTGAAACCAATGCCTCTCCTCGGGGGGCGCACGCTGATCTCAACGCGGCACCCAGCTCCGAACTTTCAATGCCACTCCCTGCTGGCGCTCCCTCACAACGGATCGCCGGTATCACTGAGAATCGGCTGATGGAAACTGAGCGGGGATTCCAACAGGAAGTCAAGCATCATCAGCCTGATCCGAATGACCTGAAGCACGCCACCGCACACGTGAAGAACCAACGGCTCCAACCGATAGTGGGTCCCGCCTGGAAACGCCGTCAGGTCGCCAAGCCGTCCTTGCGGAGTTTGGTTCAGGCAACTTATGCGCAACAGGGTCAGACAGCGCAATCGTTAACGGCACGGCGCCTAACGGAAAAATCCGGGAACACCGGAAAGGGTCTGACCAACCGAGCCCGCACCAGCTCCCGGGAGAACTCTTCCATCGAGGATGTCCAACACTCCCCTCGCGTTTGGGCCGCCCAAATGGCTCGTTGCGGGCTGGAAATCATTGAGGGGATTCGTCCTTTGTCCCAGATGACCCGCTGGGCCTCACCACAGGCTTATCGCTACCTCGAACAGCGGCGAAACGCTGTTGTCTCTAAACAAAAGCCGCAGCCCGGATTGATTGGAGGCAAGTCACGCCGGGTTTCACCGGTAAGGGTGCTCAGTGCCCACAGTCGGGCGACTTCCTCGACAACTCACGAAGCAGTCATCGTGCTAAACGATGGGCAGCGCACTCGTGCCGCCGCGCTAACCTTGGAAAACCGCTGCAATCAGTGGACAATTGTCGCGATTCGCTTGGGTTGAACTGAGAAACTTAGCCCCGCCGTTTTGCCGCGCGGCGCTGTGCCCGGTTACCCTGCGGAGCCGACTCAACCGTGCCATCGCTGGAATAGGAAATTTGAGCGTTCATCGCCTGATGCCCAGTATCGCCCATAACCGTGCGATTCGCGGATACCGATTTCAGACCGGCTCTGCGCCCGGATTTCTTAAAGTTGCGGGCTTTCTTTTTTGCCGCGCTCTTAGAGATAGGCGCTTCCTTGACCGGTGTAGGTTCTTCTTCCGCCTGCTCCTGGGATTCGGCCTCGGAGGCCTCTTCAGCTGCCGCCCGCTGCATAGCGTCGACAAAGGCCTTGACATATCCAAACACATTCTGGACAGTCTCTTCCTTGATGCGTCCCATCATGGCGCTAAACATGAGGTAGCCCTCGGTTTTATATTCCACCAGGGGGTTGCGCTGGCCCATCGCCCGCAGCCCGATGCCTTCCTTCAGGTAATCCATTTCGTACAGGTGCTCGCGCCACAGCCGATCCACCACCGAGAGCAGAACCCGCCGCTCTAACTCTTTAATGGGCTCATCGCCCAACTGGGCTTGAGCAATGGGGTTATCCGCCAAGGACTTCCCGGCTAACTCATATTGCAACTTGGCATCATCAACCAACTGTTCAGTAATGAAATCCGTGGTCAAAGCAGATTTGCCGCCCACGGCATTTTCCAAATCCTCCACCGAAAGCGACACCGGGTACAGATTCTTTAACCCCGCCCACAAGGTCTTTAAATCCCAGTCGCTGGTATCGGGAAGGTCTGTGGCCTGCGCAACTGCATCCGCAATGGTGCCCTCGATGAAGGAGTCAACCGTGGCCGACAGGTCTTCCCCGCGCAGCACTCGTCCCCGTTCCCCGTAGACAGTTTCGCGCTGCTCAGTCATCACATCGTCGTACTTCAAAACGTTCTTGCGGATTTCCGCGTTGCGGCCCTCCACCTGGGTTTGCGCCGAACGAATCGCGCCGGAAACCATCTTAAACTCCATGGGAATGTCCTCGGGCAGCCCCGAACGCATTATGTTGCCCAGCCAACCTTGGTTGGCAAACCGCATCAGCTCGTCCTCCATCGACAGATAGAAGCGAGAACGACCGGGGTCACCTTGACGTCCAGCACGGCCTCGCAACTGGTTGTCGATACGGCGTGATTCGTGGCGTTCCGTGCCCAAAACATAGAGCCCGCCCAGTTCCACAACTTCGTCATGTTCCTGAGCCACCTTGGCTTTGGCTTCCTTCAGAGCCTGAGGCCAAGCGGCCTCGTATTCTTCGGAGTTTTCCTCCGGGTCCAGCCCGCGGTCTTTCAAGTCCTGTACCGCCAGGAATTCGGCGTTACCGCCCAGCATAATATCGGTACCACGCCCAGCCATATTGGTCGCGACCGTGACCTGACCCTTCCGGCCGGCCATCGCTACGACCGCGGCTTCACGTTCGTGCTGTTTCGCGTTCAACACCTGGTGCGGAATTTTCCGCTGGTTTAGCAAGTGCGAAAGATATTCGGATTTCTCTACCGAGGTGGTGCCGACCAAAACGGGCTGACCACGGTGATAGTTTTCTTCGATGTCCTCAACGACCGCGTTGAACTTCGCTTCAGCGGTTTTGTACACCAAGTCGTCTTTGTCCTCGCGAATCATGGGTTTGTGGGTGGGAATCGGCACCACGCCCATCTTGTAAACATCGTTAAACTCGGCGGCCTCAGTCTCGGCGGTACCGGTCATCCCGGCACGCGAACCTTTCGGGTAGAGGCGCACGTAGTTCTGCAGGGTAATCGTGGCCAAAGTCTGGTTTTCCGCTTTAATTTCCACGCCCTCTTTGGCTTCAATCGCCTGGTGCATCCCTTCGTTGTAGCGCCTCCCGGGCAGGACACGCCCAGTGTGCTCATCCACAATCAGCACTTCGCCTTCCGGGGTCACAATGTAGTCTTTATCCAGCTTGAACAGCTCTTTAGCCTTGATGGCGTTATTCAAAAACCCAATCAAGGGCGTGTTGGCAACCTCGTAAAGGTTGTCGATACCCAGGTAGTCCTCGACTTTGTCAATACCCGGTTCCAAAACCCCCACGGTACGTTTCTTTTGATCCACTTCGTAATCTTCGCCGGCATGTAAATCTTGGACAATCTTGGCGAAATCCGTGTACCAGTGGTTCACGTCTCCTTGAGCCGGACCGGAAATAATCAGAGGGGTACGGGCTTCGTCAATCAGGATGGAGTCCACCTCGTCGACGATGATGTAGTTGTGTTCCCGTTGCACCAGGTCTTCGACTCGCTGCGCCATATTGTCACGCAAGTAGTCAAAGCCAAACTCGTTGTTGGTGCCGTAAGTGATGTCGCAGTTGTACTGTTTACGGCGTTCCTCCGGATCCATCTGAGCCATGATGATACCGGTGCTCAGACCCAGGTAACGGTACACACGACCCATCAATTCGCCCTGGTAAGACGCCAGGTAGTCGTTCACGGTCACGACGTGTACGCCTTTGCCGCTCAGAGCCCGCAGGTAGCACGGCAACGTGGCTACCAGAGTCTTGCCTTCACCGGTTTTCATTTCGGCAATGTTGCCCCAGTGCAAGGCCGCCCCGCCCATAATTTGTTCCCGGAAGTGACGCAGGCCGAGCACCCGATCAGAGGCTTCACGCACCGTTGCGAAAGCTTCAACCATGAGGTCGTCGAGTTTCTCTCCCTCTTCCAGGCGTTGCTTAAACTCGTCAGTCTTCGCCTTTAGCTCGCTGTCGCTCAGCTCCCGGTATTCGTCTTCAAGCTGGTCCACCGCATCAGCAACTTTCACCAGCTTTTTGAGAACTTTACCTTCACCGATGCGCATGAACTTATCAAGTAAGGACACGTTTTGCCTTCCTTTTCAGGTTTTTGGGATTGCCTTACAGGCCTATCCATTGAGGTCAAAAGCCTTTTATCCACGATTATCAGGAGATTGTCCCGACCGTGATGACTCAGCCTTGACTATTTTAGTTGAAAGCGGCTATTTTCGCGAAAGCGAGCGGCGAAACTCTGGTTCTTGGCGGCAGCCACATCCGCTCACCGCGAATAAAAAAGCGGAACCCTGGGACAGCGCCCCAGGGTCCGGTCCTAACTCAATCGTTCAGCGTGCAGGACGCGTCTAAGCGAATCACACCATAGGTCCAGCCTTTTCGGTGGTAAACCACCGCCGGCTGGGTCGTCTCGGAGTCGATAAACAGGTAGAACGGGTGACCCACCAATTCCATCTCATCCAGAGCTTCTTCGACACTCATGGCCCGGCTCGCGTGCAACTTTTCGCGCACGATTACAGGGGAATCACCCAACTGTTCCTCGCGAGACTCGCCCAGTTTCAAAGGCGGTTTCGCGGCGGGAGCAGCGGCGGTTTCCGGAAGCTGCACGTCCAGTTCCACATCCGGGGGAATCTCATACTTACGGTGGTCCTTAGCCCGATCCCGAGCTCGGCGTAAACGCTCAAAAAGTTTCCCGGCGGCGATGTCGACAGCGGCGTAACGGTCTGATGAAGACGCCTCCGCCCGCACCACGGGTCCTTTGCCGAGAACAGTCAGTTCGATGCGTTCCGCAGTATCTGCTTGTCGCGGATTCTTTTCATGCGTAAGTTCCACATCGACACGCTGCGTGCGGGGAGCCAGCTGCTCCACCTTTGCCATTTTTTCCTCGATGTATTCCCTAAAATTCGGGTGGATTTCAGCATTACGTGCTTTCACGGTGATTTCCATGAGGGCCTCCTTAGGCTAAGAATTGGGTTCCAACTATCATTTGCTGGGACGGAGTGTTCGGTTCTCACCTCTTTCTCACGCGGGTGCACTCCGGTGTGTCACCTGCGATTTTTGCGTGTGCTTTATATTTTAGAGCACACCGCAAAGCCGTGCAGGACTTCCACTTATTTTTCACAAATCTGTGGGGACGATAGGGGTGTTTCGCGCCGAGATGAAGCGAAAACCAGCCCCGCGAGCACCGCCGCGTCTAAACCGGACAAAACACGGATCATTTCTCTGAGAGTTGCCCCGGTAGCGCTGACATCATCAACTATCAGCAGGCCTTTGCCGGCAAGTTCCCGTTTCGCCACCGCCGCGCTGCCGCGAATCTGCATTCTGCCGTGCCGGTTCAGGTTACGGGCCTCCCACCCCAAATCGGCCTGGGTCGTGGAGCCTGGCGCCAGTTCCAAGATTTCCAGCACGGATGCCTGACGGCACAGTCCCGCCCGTACCAATCCCCGCGCCGCGCCCCGGGCAAAGACGGCGGCAACCTCAGAAGGATCACGGGGATGGGTCGAAGGGGCCGGAACGACGAACATCTCCTCACGGATTGTACTATTCGTTCCAAATTTACCCATAACCAGCAGACCTTCCGCCATTAAGCCCTGCACAGCCGATTGCCCAGCCGCCGTGAAATATCGGCGTAAATCTCGCCGTTTATCGTGCTTACCAGTCAGAACTACGCGCCGCATCGGACCGTCATATTTAGCGACAGCAAATATTGGAACGTCTGTTACATTATCTTCCTCCTCGCGGATTTCCAACGGAAACGGACACCCCAGCATCTGCGCCAAACAGGTGTCACAGATTTCTTCGTCCCATGCCCCACAGCCCACGCATTCCGTAGGCAGCAGCACCTTTCCCAGTTCCCCTGCGGCATCCCATAAACTCGAAAAACCCACCATAACGCGTCCCTAACGAGGCTATCCGGGGTAACTCGGGTCGGCGACTCCGTTTAGAACTTGCTGCCAGTTTCTGCCGGAACGCTTGTATAAGTCACCGCCCGCGGTAACCAGATAAATCTGATTTTCTTCCTCACCGGCAGCCAAATCCACCGCGTTCTTAACCCCCGGCAATGTTGATATCGGTCCGAACAGCGGAGCGATTCGAACGGTGGTGTTGTCTCCTGAACCGGTCAGCAACACCAGGGAATCTCCTTGCAGCCACGCTATTGCGGAAACAACTTCGTTTCCAGACTGCAAAGCCGCGGGGGCGGAAAAAGATTTGGGAGTCCCCGCCCCGTCACGGATTACCACCGCTACACTTACAATGTCGGCCTGACCGACGTGGTGTACGAAAGCGATCCGCGTCCCGTCAGGGCTGACGGTGAAAGCATGGACGGGGTCTCCGGTTTCCCACGGTACTTCCAAACTCACCCTGGTTCCATCGGGACGCAGCGCGACAAACTGGCGCGGATTAGCCGTATCGAGAGTCCAAATCCAGCCGTTTCGATCGATGGAAGCAGGTAACAGTTCCCGCCCGCTATACAGCTGCGTCACCGCCCCGCGCGCCCACAGATAGAGCCGGCGATAGCTGGAGCCTGTAAAGACGATTTCGTCGCCGGCGGTGGAAATAGCCGGGTTCGTGATGACACCGGAAGTCACCACCCCGGCAGGAACCAGGACTTCGGTGGCACCGGAGTTCAGACGCACCACGTTGCCGTCCTTGACCATGATGGGGAATTGTGGCGTGGTGCTTTGGGTGATGGGGTTCGTATTTTCCAAAGGAACTTTGCCGATGCTCAAACTGACGGTAGAGATACCCGAAACATCGCGCAGGGTCGATTCCATCTGCCAGTAGGCCAAATTGATCGTGGTGGGGTCGTTGAGAGCGTCCGGGACATTTAAAGACACGTTGGCGACCCCGTCAAAGACATCCACCGCTCCCCCAGCCAAAGTACTGCCGGTGGGAAAAGCGGAACGAACCGCCCCTTTGAAAGCATTTTGCGGCCCGGCCAAGAGCGCATTAACCAGGTAGGTTGGCAACCGTCGACGCGGATACCAACGCAAATCCGGAACCAGGGCTCCCCCGTCCATGGTGAGGAAGTAAACCGGAGCCGAAGCGTAAATCGAGCTGAAAGCCGATTGGGAAAGCATCACCCCGTCCTCCAGAGCCGCGATACGCCACTGGTTGTCAGCGGGCTTCACCAGGGAAAACACGGTGCGGACCCGTTCGGTTGGACCTGCCACGGTATAGTTTCCATATTCGTCGACACTGCCTAGCGCGCGGGCGGTCACTTCGACAGAACCATCGCCCAACTGACGGGTTTCCAAGGCGGAATCCGTGTCGAAAATCTCTACTTGGGCATCAGGGCGCCAATCCATCGCCGCTTTGGGAGCCAGGAACGAACGCGCCACGGTGAAATCATCGGAGTACCCTGCGGAGCAGGCGCGAATAAAACCGGTCACGATTTGTTCCACAGTTGCGTTCGGAACCGGCCCGGGGGCGCTCAAACCTAAAAGCGGCTGGTTGGAACCGACTCTTACCTGGGAGTCGTTGACCGGTCCGGCAGTCGGCAGCGCGGCGCAGCCGACCAAACTGAGGGCGGAAATCCCCACGAGGACAGCTCCCCACCACCGGGCTCGACGTTTGTTTAGCATGGCTCCTCCCCATTTTTCCCAAGCGTCCGGGTCGCGTTCGTCGAGGTTTCTGGCTGTTCCGGGATGGCTCGAGGGGGAACGTAGCTATCCAGAGTCGGTTCCACGTAGTCGGTAACGTCCAGCGGTGACGCCCCCATCTCCATGTCATGACGCCGCGGCAGGGTCAGCAGGAAAGAAGAACCGTAACCGGTCTTGCCCCACGCCTGCAGGGTGCCTCCGGACAAGCGGGCGTCCTCCAGAGAAATAGCCAAGCCCAACCCGGTACCGCCCGTGGTCCGCGCTCGTGCCGGGTCAGCACGATAGAAACGGTCAAATACTCGGCTGGTCACTTCAGGTGACATCCCCACCCCGTGATCAGAAACCCGCAAAGCCACGACGGTTTCGCTGGAATCGGTCGTAACTACCACCGGATTTCCCTCGGAATGCTCGATGGCGTTTACCAGCAGATTGCGCACGATACGGGTCACTCGGCGGGTATCGAGCTCGGCTGCGCAAGGATACTTTGGCGGGTTAAGGATAACCTGGCACCCCACCTTTTCAGCCAAAGCGGCGTTGTCCTCCACGACCTGTTCAGCGAGCTTGTTCAGATTCACCATCTCAAAATCGAGCCGGGCAGACCCGGAGTCAATACGCGAAATTTCGAGCAAATCGGCCAGCATGGCATCGAAACGATCAATCTGGTCATGCAGCAATTCCGCGCTTCTCAAGGCGGCAGGATCGAGTTCTTCGCGTGCGTCATAGATGACGTCATCGGCAATTCGCATAGTGGTCAGCGGGGTGCGCAGCTCGTGAGACACATCGGAAACAAAACGCTGCTGCAGCCGGGACATTTGACCCAAAGTATTGATCTTGGACTGTAAAGAATCCGCCATCTTATTGAAAGAATCTGCCAGTTGTGCGGTTTCATCCTCGCCCTGTGAGAGCACGCGCGCGTTCAAGTCCCCAGCCGCCAAACGTTCCGCGGTACGCACCGTGCGGCGCACCGGCACCAGTACGGAATAGACCACCACCCAGGTCATACCTGCCACCAGCACCAGAACGGCGATACCGCCACCGCCTAAAACCCCCATCACCAGGTTGATTGCCGCTTGCTCGTCAGCCAGGGAGTACACCAGGTAGAGTTCATGAGCCCCCGCTAGGGGCAGGCTCACGGCAGCCCCTACCGCGATACCGGGATGTCGCTTGCCCTGCGCGTCCGTAATTTCGATGGACTGCCAGTGCTGGCCGCTCTTTTGCTGTACCGCCTCACGCAGTTGGGAAGTAATGACTTCCCGCATGTTTTGGGTAGCGATTTCGTTAATCACAAAGGAGGAGGTTTCGCTGGGGTTGCGCAAAATCAGCACGGCAGGGGCGCTGGAACCGGAGGTAAGGGTGGAGATTGAGGTGACCACGTCCTGAGCGAGGGACTGTACCTGTTCCACGGTCGAGGCCGGAGCCTGGTCGAAACGATTTTGCGCCGACCGCGCTTGGGTGGCCGATTCTTCTAGCACCTGATTCAACCGTTCTTGAAAGATACCGTTTTTGATGGCTGTGGAAGCATAAATCCCTACCGCGAACAGAATCACCAACGTCGCGACCAGCATGATACTGGCCATCCGCAGAGCCAGTGAACGCCGGAGCCGTTCCGGTACCCACGTCGATTCATTAAAACCAACCAAATAGCGGGTGGCGCTGCCGAAGAACTGCGAGATTCTTCGCTGTCGGCGCGTCCGGCGAAAAGTCAGAGATTGCGGGGAACTCACTGAGGTTCAGTCCCAATCCGATAACCCACCCCGCGTACCGTGCGAATCACAGTCGGGTTGTCCGGATCCAGCTCGATCTTGGCCCGCAACCGTTGCACGTGCACGTTGACCAAACGTGTGTCGGAGGCGTGGCGCAGTCCCCAGACCTGTTCCAGCAATTCTTCACGGGAAAACACCCGCCCTGGTTTCGTGGCTAGGGCGACCAGGAGGTCGTACTCCAAGGGGGTGAGGTTCAAGGATTTTCCGTCCCGACTCACTTCGTGGGAGGCCAGGTTGATTTCCACCCCTGCGGCTTTCAGGACGTCATGTTCAGCGGCTTCTAAACTGCGCAACCGCGCGGCGACCCGCGCCAGCAGCTCCTTGGGCTTGAAAGGTTTGGGAATGTAGTCGTCCGCTCCCGCTTCCAGACCCGCCACCACGTCGGTGGTGTCGGATTTCGCGGTCAGCATGATGATGGGAACATTAGAGAATTCACGGATTTTGCGACAAATCTCAATGCCGTCCATTCCCGGCAGCATCAGGTCAAGCAGCACCAGGTCAGGTTCAACTTCGCGGAACTTGTCCACGGCTTTCGCGCCATCGGCACAAAAACTTGGTTCGTAGGCGGATGATTCCAAAATAATGCCAATCATCTCGCTCAGGGCTTGGTCATCGTCTACTACCAGGATTTTTGCACTCATATTCCTATTTTGACACGATTTCGCGATTTGCGGGGAGACCCGCAGCCAAGCTCGGCATTAAAAGGGTTTTTCGGTTTGAACGAGCGCATCTGCGCCGTGTCGTGGCAATATTAAGTGAACTATGTATTGGAAAGGCATCATGAGCGACAACTCTTATTCCTCTCAAGGCACTCCTCCCGGAAGCAACCCTGGCGAAACTGCCCCGGTACCGAGCCAGAGCAGCCCGGTGCCGCAGCAACCTCTATTTACACCGCCGACCGCGGCCGCCCCCGGCAGTTTCAACACTGGCTCCTGGACGCTGACTCCGGAGGACAGCACCAGCAAACCACAGTCTTTCCCAAATCCCCTCCCGACCCCGTACCCTGCTGCGGCCACCCCGCAAGCCCCCGCTCCGAACTTTGGAACGAGCGGTACAAACAGCTTCAACGGTACAAACCCGGCAAACAACACCGGATTCGACCCTTATGGTTTGAACTATCAGCAGGTTCAGCCCGGAATTATCCCGCTGCGCCCGCTGACCCTTGGGGATATTTACAACGGAGCTTTCTCTGCTATCCGTCAAGCTCCTTCTGTCATGTTCGGTCTGGTTTTGGCTCTCTGGGCGGTACTTGGAGGGGTAATGGGAGCGCTGTTTTATTTACTGACTCCCGACATCAACACCTACCTTTCCAACGACTTCAATTTTGACAGCACGGAAGCCTCGTTGGACGGTTTGCTGGAATTTACGGAATCAACGATGCTCATAAGTGTCATCACGAGTCTGCTCCAAATGTTTGTCCTCTTTTTGACCTTGGGAGTTTGCGTGGCTGGATTGGGGCCGTTGGTTTTGGGTCGCCGCCCCTCGGTCGCTGATGCGTGGCAAACTTTGAAAGGCCACGTCTGGGGGATCGTCGGCTATTCTCTGTTGCTCATCTTGGGGTCAGCCCTGTTGCTGGGGCTGGGTCTGCTTCCGCTAGGCGGGTTTTTCCTGATTAACATCAAAGATGTCGGGGCATCTCTGGGCTTACTGGGTCTCACTTTCCTCACCCTCGCAGCCGTGGCGGTATTTTCCGCCTGGTTCTATATCAAGCTAGCCTTTACCATCCCCACTGCCGTCATGGAAGATATCGGCATCATCCCCGCCCTGAAACGTTCTTGGAAGCTGACCAAAGGTAGCTTCTGGAAAATTTTTGGTGTCATCTTGCTAACTTCCCTCATTGTTTCGTTCCTGACCTACGGCATGAATGCTGTAATCAGCCTGATTATCTCAGCGGCCATGATGGTTAGTCAGAATTTCTCGGTAATGATGTCTCTCTCCGCCATTTTAGGCACCATCATTACCGGATTGGCCATGCCGTTCTATGGGGCAGTTTTAGGTCTGCTCTATGTTGATACGCGGATGCGTCGCGAGGGTCTGGCAGTAAGCCTGCTCCAGGCGGCTCAGCGGGGCTGACGGCAGCACTGCAGAAAGGACTTTTGGGTAGGGATGCTGAACATTTCAACGCAACTGGGGAGCTTGTGGCTCCATCATGTTGATTTGTACAGCCTAGTGTTGGCGGATGTGTCAGACCGGGAGGGGCGCGATACACTCGAAGATGAGCTGTCCAAACCGGTATACCAGGAACGCCCCTCCCTGCTGAAAAAAATCTTGGAGTGGTTTGCCGACAATTTTTCGTCCGCAAACGTCAATCCCATCTTGCCTTCTTGGCTGTGGCTGAGTGCCGCTCTGATAGTAGCGGTGCTGGTCATCGTCATCATGATTTTATTCACCGGAAACTGGAAGTTCCACGAGCAAATCAAGCCAACCCTCGCTGACGAGGCTGCGGTTTTCGAGGATGACCGCAACGCGGTGCAGTACCTGGCGGCAGCCAAAAATGCTCTCTCACGCGGAGACCACTCAACGGCTTTCTTGGAGCAATTCCGCCACCTGTTGCGTCTTTGTGAAGCCAACGAACTGCTGGTAATCACTCCCGGACTCACCGCCGGGGAAGGCAGCGCCGCTCTCAGCCGCGCAGTTCCTGCAGAATCGGAGGAATTATCTTGGGCAGCCAGCGTGTTCAACGCGCTACGGTATGGGCGACGACAGTCGGACAACGCCCAGGTGCAGAGGCTTATTTCCCTAGATTCTCGCCTGGATTCTTTCGTTTCTAATCGTTCCCACGCCCGCGGTGGCGTCGCCGTCTTGCCACAGGAAGCTTTGGCACCGGCGGGAGGCGCAGTCTGATGAGTAGCGCGACCCCACCTACAGCCACCCCGCGTATCTCGGAAGCGATTTTTCGGGGTCGCTGGGTTATCGGCGGTCTGGTATTGCTGGCAGTTTTTTCCTTTCTCAGCGCTGTACTGCGCGCGCCCACCGATGATGTCAATCTCTCGATCCGCAACCCGAAGGGCAGCGGGGCGATGGCTCTGGCCGAAGTACTGCGCCACCAAGGTGTGCTGGTCAGTGATGCTTATTCGGTACGCGACCTCGGGTCCTACAGCTCCAAGGACACTGTTGTCATCACCAATACCAACCAAATCGACGATGCCACCCTGCGGGAAATCCTGCACACTCCCACAAATCTGTTGATTATAGGAACTTTGGCGCAAGGAAAACGTTTCGACCCCTATGTGCAATCCGTACCTGCGGGATCTCCCAAGGAAATCAAGGCTCAATGCGATTTTCCCAGCGCAAAGGCAGCCCGCACCATTTCTTCCAGCCGTGGCTCGCTCCGTCCCTTGCGCCAGCCCGAAGCCGCGTGCTTTCCGTTGCAGGACAACGCTTTTGCCTATGTGTCGTTTGAACGTCCTGAAGGTTTCCGCCTAGCTTTACTCTCCGAGGATAGCCTGGCGCGCAACGACACCATCACCGCGTCCGGTAATGCCGCTTTGCTGTTGAATCTGTTGAGTTCCAGCCCGCGGGTCGGTTGGGTCAACGGCACCACGTTCCAGCAGGGTGTTGACCAGAACGGTAAGGCTCAGCCCCTCCTTCCCGATTTCTTCCTCAGTTCCCTGGTGTATTTATTCGTGGCAGCATTCGTGTTTACGTTGGCACAAGGGCGCCGCTTGGGTCGCGTAGTTCCCGAAGAGTTACCGGTCGTGGTGCATGGCGCCGAGGCGGTTTACGGTCGCGGGCGCCTGTACGAAAAGTCCGGGGCTGTGGCAGTGGCGGCCCGCAAGGCTCGGGAATACACCGCCCGACGTCTAGGCAGGGCTTTGCACATTCCGACCCCGACAACCCCGCCGGTCATGGTGCGGGAAGTATCGCAATACACCGGGGTTGGCGAAACTCAGGTCTATGACCTTCTCTACGGTGAGGTGCCTGTCACCGCCCGCGGGTTGGGAAACCTATTGCACGACTTATACTTACTCACCAAAACAAATCCGCGAAAGGAAAGCTAAATGGATATGCAAGATCCGACTTTGCGCAAGCTCATCGCGTTGCGTACCGAAATCAACAAGGTGGTGAAAGGCCAGGATGCGGTGGTAACCGGGCTGGTTATCGCCTTGTTGGCGGAAGGGCACGTGCTGTTGGAAGGCGTCCCCGGCGTCGCCAAGACCCTGCTGGTGCGAACTTTGGCGAAGTCGCTGGACCTGAGCCACAAGCGGGTTCAGTTCACTCCGGATTTGATGCCCGGGGACTTGACCGGTTCACTGATTTTCAATGCCCAAGAGTCTTCGTTTACTTTCCGGGAAGGTCCCATCTTCACGAACTTGCTGCTAGCGGATGAAATAAACCGCACCCCTCCGAAAACTCAAGCTGCCTTGCTGGAAGCCATGGAGGAACACCAGGTCACCACCGACGGGGTGAGCCGTTCTTTGCCAGAACCGTTTACGGTCATCGCGACCCAGAACCCGGTGGAATACGAGGGTACCTATCCCCTTCCCGAAGCTCAACTCGACCGGTTCTTGCTAAAACTCGATGTGCCCTTGCCCACACGGGAAACCGAGTTGGAGGTATTACAGCTGCACCTAAGCGGTTTCAACACTCACGACCTCGATGCCGCGGGGGTGAACGTGGCGGCCAACGCTGAGGACATCGCGGCGGCTCGCCAGGCTGTCAAGGAAGTTAAGGCCAGCAGTGAGGTGCTGGGCTACATCGTCGACCTAGTGCGAGCCACTCGGGTGTTACCGCAGGTGGAGTTGGGAGTATCGCCGCGTGGCGCGACGGCACTGCTGTCGACTTCCCGGGCTTGGGCATGGTTGTCGGGACGCGATTACGTCACCCCAGACGACGTCAAGTCCCTGGTGTTGCCCACGTTCCGCCACCGTTTGCGGCTGCGTCCCGAAGCCGAAATGGAGGGCGTCAACGCCAAGACCGTCCTGGACAGCGTCCTGGCCACGACTCCGGTACCGCGCTAAACGCAGCGTAACCCAGATTCCACAGTCGAAAAGATACAGGGGAGGCGAAAAATGGCGGTTTCCAAACGCCTGGCGTTCTTGATAGCGCTGGGTATTCCGCTGGTGCTGCTGACTCACTGGAAAACTGGCGCCTTTTTCTGGCTGCTGGTGTGCCTGCTGGTGTCGCTGTTTGACGTCATCGCTGCTCCCAGTCCCCGCCACCTGGAGATCACCCGCTCCCTGCCCCACACGCTGCGTCAACGCACCGAAACGCCCTACACCGTGAGCGTGAAAAATCCCACCAAACGCAAATTCCGGGCCGAGATGCGTGACGCGTGGCCGCCCTCGCTCCAAGCCCTGCCACGCCGCCAGCTTCTGGTGCTGGACGCCCAAAGCTCGACCACTTTACAGGCCAGCTTCACCCCCCAACGCAAAGGCACTTTGCACAGCGATGCCGTCACCGTGCGCTCTTATGGACCCTTGGGGCTGGGCGCCCGGCAGTTCTCCGCCCCCATCGTGCAGGAAGTGAGAGTCCTGCCGGAGTTTCGCAGCGCCAAGTACCTACCCTCCCGCCTGAAAACGTTACGCCGTTTGGAGGGCAACTCCCTGGTGATGCAACGCGGGCAAGGTTCAGAGTTTGATTCCCTGCGGGAATATGTTCCCGGCGACGACGTGCGCGACATCGAGTGGCATTCTTCCGCGCGGCTGCGCACCCCGGTGGTTAAGACTTGGCGCCCCGAACGCGACCGCAACGTCATCATCTGCCTGGATTCCTCGCGCAGTGCCGCGGTGCGGCTTGATAAATACCCCCGGCTGGATGCCTCTATGGAGGCGGCTCTGCTGCTCGGGGCATTGGCTGGCAGTGCCGGGGACCGGGTACATCTCATCGCGTTCGACAATCAGATTCGTTTTCATATCCAACCGGCTCGAGGTGTCGGACTCATCACCGAGATGGCTCAAGCCTTGGCCGATTTACAGGTTTCTCTCACCGAAGCAAACTGGTCAGGGCTCAGTCACACTTTACTTTCCGGGTTACGGCAACGTTCTTTGGTTGTGATTTTGACAGGTTTGGAAGGTGGGGCGGAACGTTCCGGCTTGATGCCGATGGTAGAGGCGCTGTCCTCTCGGCATCACGTCCTGGTGGCGAACTCTCTAGATCCCGAGTTGACCCGTTTGGCTCAACTGCCTGGCCAATGGAACCTCAATGATGACAAGCAGTCACTAAGTCGATTCAATCCCTCTGACGCTTTCCTGTCGGCAGCGGCGATGGCGGAGCTGAACGAACACGAGGAAGCCGGGAACCTGTTGCCTCTGCTAGGGGGGCATTTGTTGAACGCCACCCCGGAAAAGCTGCCTCCCGACTTGGCGGATGCCTACATTTCGTTAAAACGCCGCGGACAGATTTGAGACGCTGTTTACCAATACGGGTCGATGTCTTCGGGATGTTTGCCGATGAGCTGGGAAGATTCCTCCAACACTACCCCGTGAATGAGAGAACGCAAATCATCCGTAGAGCGGGCACGCTGCTCTAGGGGGCGGCGATACACCACCACTTGAGCGGGCAAACTTTTGCCTGGGTCAGCGCCGAATCCTCGACCTAGGACAACTGACTCGCTCTCCCAAGGTGCCGGGTCCGAAGGCGGGACGTCCTCCACTCCATACTGGATAGTAGCTAGTTCCGGGCAGACTGCCACCAGGGAACGAACTTCCTGAATGACCAATTCGTCAAAGGTTTCCCGACGGGTTCGGTAACGTGGCAGCATCGCCGGAACCAAAACTCCGCGATTGCCACGGCCGTGCCGATCGCGGCGCACGTAGGCACGTCGCAGCCGCGGTCCGCTGCTGACATCCCAGCGAATCTCGCCGCCCAAATCCAAAACACGAACCCGGTTGGTTCCAGCTTTTTCACTCATCGCCTCTAGCTTATCCCGCGGTGGCAACCGGGTCGAGGATGTCGCGCAAAATCGCCGCGAACACTCTGAGCCGAGCTCTCAATCCCGGCTCTATCCTGGCCCGGAATCGGTGTCAGCTAGCGAGCCTGAGTGCCCCCGGCACCGGTCGGCTGTATGCTGAGAAGGTGACTTATACGCGCCGTTGTTCCAAACCGAGCTGCCCCAACCCAGCGGTAGCGACGATGACTTTTGACTATCGGGAACGTAGCGCAATCATTGGCCCACTCAGCGCCCATCGGAATCCCGGAGCATACGATTTTTGCCGTGAACACGCTGAAAAACTGACGGCACCACGGGGCTGGGAGGTCGTCCATTTAACGAATTCCTTTACGCCCCCGCCGCCCAACGATGAGGAACTGATGGCTTTGGCTAACGCGGTGAAGGCAGCGGCGCAAAATCCCGCCCCCCGCCAGAGCGTGCATCCCGAAGGCTATCGCGGTCCCCTAAGGAGGGAACCTCAGCCGGGATTGGGGGATACCGCACCCGGAGCACCCGACACCCCGGGGAAACGCCACGGTCACCTAACTTTGGTGCCGCCCCCGAAACAAGTTAGCTAAAACATCAGACCGGCCAACGAACTGTTGACCGGTCTCACTGTGATTCGTTCACAGGTGAATGTAAGTATGCGCGTCGGGGCCTTCTTTGTCACGGAAACGCTTCCATGAGGCTTGAATTTCTTTCTCCGCCTCTTCCCGGCCGACCCAGTTAGCCCCTTCCACTGACTTGCCAGGTTCCAGGTCTTTGTAAACCTCAAAGAAGTGCTGGACTTCCAGGCGATGGAACTCCGAAACATCCTCCAGCTCGGTACGCCATGCGGCTCGCTGGTCAGTAGCGGGGACACACAAGACTTTGTCGTCGCCGCCGTGTTCATCAGTCATGCGGAACATCCCCAGCGCCCGGCACTTGATGACGCATCCGGGGAACGTTGGTTCTTCCAGCAAAACCAGGGCATCGAGCGGGTCGCCATCCATGCCTAGGGAATCATCGATGAAACCGTAGTCATCGGGGTAGCGAGTTGAGGTAAACAGCATTCGATCCAAAACAATACGACCGGTCTCGTGGTCGACTTCGTATTTATTTCGGTTCCCCTTCGGAATCTCAATGGTCACATTGAACGTCAAAAAATCTTCAGCCATTATTTTCTTCGGCATCCTTACTTTTTGTGCCACCGGTGTCTCCGGATTGGCGTTGCTTTGCAACGATGTCACCTGCTTTGGTGAACATCGCTGTAAACTATTGTGCCACACCCGCACCCCTAAGCGACATCTTCTATACTAGATAGGGTTGTTTCCAGATAGCAGAACCGTGTGACGGGGGGGTCGGTGCACACCAGAAGACGAGCAAAAGCAGCGGTAATCGCCGTTGCCCTGGTTCTTAGCGGCGCTTATGTCGGTGCTGACGGAGCGGACTTGGTGCCGGGGTTCCTGACCTTCAAAGCCCCCCTGCCGCGAGTGGTTCCCTTCCCTGACTCTCCCACCGTGAGCCCCGAACCTGCCGAAATTCCGCTCTTTGCCAAATCCACCAACTTCGACGCCAATACGTATAAAGCCCTGGTGCGTGAGTTTGCCGCGGATTACCGCCTCGCAAACGCTAAGCTGTCCTTTTGGGTAGGCGACCGGGATGGCGTGGAACTGGCCTCTTACGAACCTCAGAGCGCACTAACTGCCGCTTCTACGACAAAACTGCTCACCGCGGTGGCAGCATTGCACGAATTCGGCCCGGAGGCGCGGGCCCGCACGGTCGTAGCCTGGGACAACGATAAGCGGAAACTGTACTTAATCGCCGGCGGGGATGTGCTGCTGGGGTCGGGAGCGGACGCCCCGCGTTCCATCAAAGGCTACGCCGGCCTAGACACTCTCGCGGCGGACACGATAGTGGCACTTTCCTCCCAAACTCCAGGGGAATCTGAGCGAGCCAGCGCAGGTCATCAGCCCTCCCCCACCAAGGAACGGAAAACCTCTGCTCCCAAAGCACCAGCCTCTCGAGACAAATCCCCTACGGGCAGCCTGCTGAACGGCAAACCCTACACGTTGGTATTGGACACCTCCTGGTTTGGCTCTGAAACAGCCTCTCCTTTCTGGCGTGAGGGGGATAACCGCTGGGTCGGTCCCATCCAAGGCATGGCCATCGATACCGGTCTGATTGATCCGAACGCTAATAGGGGATATCACCCGGACGCGGCCGGGGTCGCGGGTCAGGTTTTTGCGCAAGCCTTGGGCCGTTTAGGCGGGGCGGGACCAGCAAAAGTCGAGGTGGGGAAATCGGGACTGGCCTCGAAGAAACTCCTCGACCCGCTCTCTCCTTTACCGGAAGTGAACACGGAGGTTGCCACCAGTCACGGTCCGACCCCGATTGCCTACGCACAAGGAGCCCCGCTCGCCCAGGTGGAGCGGCAAATGTTAAAGATTTCGGATAATACTTTGGCAGAGAACCTCGGTCGGCTGGTAGCGCTGCACCGCAACGCAAAACCGACTTTTGCCGCCTCTGGAACAGCGGTTATGGAGTCGCTACGAGAGTTGGGCTTGGACCTGGGCAAAACTGAACTGAAAGGCTGCTCAGGGTTGTCTTATGACACGCGGATACCTGCCCGAGTCCTTGCGGATGTGTTGCGGATTTCCATGCGTAAAGACCATCCTGAACTGCACTCTGTTACCACCAATGTCCCCGTGGCGGGGACAGATGGCACTTTGGAGCACGCTTACCAGGGAACCCTGGCCGCGGGTGTGGTTCGCGGTAAAACCGGCACGTTAGGAATTACGAATTCTCTGGCCGGGACATTCGTGCGCAATAATCAGGAGTTTATTTATGCCCTGGTCATCTCTGGTTATCCTGACTCTCAAGGCGGTCCCAGTATCCAAGCAAAACAGATGTTCATCAACGGTTTGCTCGGCGCGAAAACCTCTTTCTCTAACGTCGACCCAAAGAGCCAGCCTCCCACTGCCCCTCCCGCTGGCGCCGCACCACCGAATCAGGAAGCTCCCACCAACTAGAATCGTCTGATTCCGCATCTTGAAACACCGGTTTCGCTTTTTGTTCGCGAGGTTGCTACAATCACAGCATGACTAAACGAATGCCTCGCTGACGTGCACGTCAGCCTCTAAACGTCCAGTGCCGCGTCCGGTACTGAGCATTCGTATCTTCATGTTCCTGCGTGCCCGTCAGAGCCAAAAATCTTTTGGGGACAAGTTTGTACAGCCATAACTCACGCAAAGGAAACTACGATGTCTAAAACCACTATTGGACCCAACTGGGTCGACCACCCCGAATGGGGCTTCGATACTCTGCAAATTCATGCCGGCTACACCGGCGATCCGACCACGGGCACGCAAACGGTGCCTATTTATGCCACGAACGCGTTTCACTTCCCGAGTGTGGAATCGGCGGCTGCCCGTTTTGCTTTGCAGGAACTGGGGCCCATCTATTCTCGCTTAGGCAATCCCACCAACGATGCTTTGGAAGCCCGGATTGCCGCACTGGAAGGCGGGGTCGGGGCGATTGCCACCGGGTCGGGGCAAGCTGCCATCACGCTAGCTATTTTGACTTTGGCATCGAAAGGTCAAAATGTGGTGGCTTCAAACTCGATTTACGGGGGCACGTTCAACCTGTTGGGCCACACTTTGGAACGCCTGGGTATCGAGGTACGTTTTGTTGATAATCCTCGTGACATTAGCCAGTGGGCGGCCCGTACGGACGCGAACACGGCGGCTTACTACGGGGAGCTGGTGCCTAATCCGCAGGGCGACGTGCTGGATCTGGAGCCCTTGGCTCAAACCGCGCACCAAGCCGGGGTTCCACTCGTTGTCGACAATACGGTTCCCACCCCTTACCTGTGCCGTCCCATCGAGTTCGGGGCGGATATCGTGGTGCACTCCGCCACCAAGTATCTGGGCGGACATGGTTCAGCCATGCTCGGTATCGTGGTTGATTCCGGTCGTTTCGATTACGCCGCGGCGAAAGCGGCCCCGCGTTTCCCCGGTTTCAACACTCCCGACCCCTCCTATCACGGCGTTGTTTATGCCCGTGATTTCGGTGTTCAAGGGGCGTTGGGGGCGAACCTGGCGTTTATTTTGAAGGCGCGGGTAGAAGGCCAGCGCGACCTCGGTTTCGTAGCTTCGCCCTTCGCGGTATGGGCAGTAGGACTGGGAGTGGATACGTTGAGCTTGCGGATGGAACGCCACATTGCCAACACTCGTCGAGTCGCTGAATTCCTGGAGTCCCAGGTCGGCGGTGGCTTAGTAGAGACGGTGCGGTGGTCCTCGCTGCCCTCCTCCCCCTTCTATGCCTTGGCGCAAAAATATACTCCGAAGGGGTGCGGTTCCCTGCTGAACTTTGATCTGACTGGCGGTCTGGAAGCCGGTAAAGCGTTCATCAATTCCCTGGAATTGTTGGCAAATGTCGCTAATATCGGAGACGTGCGCTCCCTCGCGATTCACCCGGCCTCCACGACTCACGCCCAGCTGACTACAGCTGAGCTGCTGGCACAGGGCATTACCCCCGGCACCGTCAGGCTGTCGATTGGCATTGAAGATCCCCAGGACATCGTGGCTGACATTGAGCGCGGTCTGGCCGCGGCACGGCAGGCGAATGCCGCGTAACTGGAGGAAACTATTACTCGCTTAGGAAAACTGATGACTATCAAAGACCTCTATGCGGCTCCTGGCCACGCTGTCTCGCCTCCTCGGGGGGACAACGCTGCGCCTCACGAGGCCGGGTCTGGGCGTGACCTGCGGGTGTCGTATGAGCTGTACCCGCCGCGCAATGCCCGACCAACTTCCCAGGCATGGGCGGGCATAGACCGGCTGTTAGATTCTCGTCCCGATTACGTCTCGGTCACGTTTGGAACGAGCGGTACATCACCGGACGCTTCACAATCTGTCCTGTGGCACGCTTTGAAGCGTTCGGGACGGCCCGTCCTGGCCCATCTGACCTGCGTGGGAAAGACCCGAGCGAACCTGGTGGGAATCATCCGGGACATGATGGACTTGGGTGTGCGTGATTTCCTCGCGCTGCGCGGGGACGATATGCCTGAGGATGAGCAGGGAAAACCGGAACCAGACGAATTTGACCGAGCGTTCCAACTCGTGCAGCTGATTCGAGAGGTTTCCGCCGATTACCTCGGGGATGCTCACGCCGTCAGTATCGCGGTGGCCGCCTATCCGGCAGGCAGCATCCAAACCCGCACGGATGCGGTTCAGGCTCTGGTGGAAAAGCAGGCGGCCGGCGCCGATTTTGCTATCACTCAGGTGTTTTACCGAGCCCAGGACTATGCCGAGTTGGTTCAGTCGGCAACGTACCAGGGCGTGACGATACCCATTGTTCCGGGAATTATTCCGTTTACAGATGTCAGCCGCCTCCAGCGGCTGGAAGGTCTCACCGGGGTCCCGGTACCGGAAAGGATTAAGACCATAGCGAATATCACCGATCCCGCCGAGAGAATCTTGGAGAGCTTGGGCGCTACCCTGGACTTCGTCAACGACCTCATCGAAGCCAACTCACCCGGCATTCACTTCTATACTTTCAATCGGCCCCGGCCGGTCTTGGACCTGGTGGAACACCTGCGTTCTCGCGGTTTTGCTCACGTGGACCAGGAGGATTCACACGACCTGCTCGGCCTGATGAACGCCGCCATGCACCGCATCTCCCCTTGAGACGGAGAACCCGATGAAACCAACCGAACCGAACTTAACAACGAAAACACACATTAGAACCTACTGAAGGGAATTTTAGAAAATGACTGAAAAGCAGCCTTTTCCCGCCGCGACTGTTGCGGGATACCCACGAATTGGCGCGAACCGCGAACTGAAGCGGAGCCTAGAGCACTATTGGGCTCAAAAAATCGACCGCGCCACTTTCGATGCCCAGATAAAGCAACAGTTGGCGACCCGAATCAACCACCTGAAAGATTTGGGATTGAACGAACCGGGGTCAAATCCCGCAGACTTTGTGCTCTATGACCAAGTCCTGACGCTGACTTGCGCCCTGGGAGCCGTACCCCAGCGTTTTGGTAACCTGGTACGCCCCGACGGTTCTCTGGACGTGGACGGAGAGTTCACCTTGGCGCGGGGTATTGATGATAAGCCCGCTTTGGAAATGACCAAGTGGTTCGACACGAATTATCACTACCTGGTTCCTGAAATCGGCCCCTACACTCAGATTTCCGCCGTAGCTAATCCATGGCTGGAACAGGTCAAGGCTGGGGGCCCTGCGCTGCGTCCAGTCCTCATCGGTCCGGTTACCTACCTGTTGGGTGCCAAACCCAGTGCGGACGCTCCGGCACATTTCCAACCGCTACAGCGACTAGACGCGGTGTTGGCTGTGTTCGAGGTTTTCCTCAGACAGTTCGCGGCGGCCGGAGTGACTTGGGTGCAGCTTGATGAACCGGCTTTGGTGTGTGACACCTGGTCCACTTCCCGCGAGGAAGTGCTGGCGGCGGCTCGTAAGACTTACGAATTCCTGAGCAAACTGACCAATCGCCCCCAAATTATTGTCAACGCCCCCTACGGGCCGCTGGGTCTCGATGGGCTGAACGTGCTGAGCGCCACCGATGTGGAAGCCATCGGTCTGGACTTGGTCGCCGGCCCGGTACCTAGCAGCGAGGACCTGCAGACTCTCGGGAACAAAACTCTGGTGGCGGGCATCGTTTCGGGTCGCAACGTGTGGCGTACCGACTTGCACCAGGCTCTCGAGACTTTACAGACGATTCACCTGGTCGTCCCGAGCCTCAGCGTGTCCACCTCGACTTCGCTGCAACACGTCCCCCACGACGCGATCAGAGAAACGTCCCTGGACCCACAAGTGCGTTCCTGGTTGGCTTTTGCGGACCAAAAGATTGCCGAGGTACAGACTTTGGCGCGAGGCTTGGCAGATCCCAGTTCCATTGCCGCTGAGTTGGCGGAAAATGCCGAAATCTTGGCTTCCCGCGCCAACCATCCGGGAGTGAAACGAGCCGAGGTGCGTCAGGCTACCGCGGCCGTGACGGCGGCTGACCGGACGCGTGCCCCCTATCCGCAGCGTTTGGCGGCACAAGCCGAGATCCTGCAGTTGCCGTTGCTGCCCACCACCACGATTGGTTCTTTCCCGCAAACCACCGAGATTCGCCAGGCACGGGCTGCGTTCCGCCGTCACGAAATCGACGAGGCTCAATATGATGAGGAAATCCGCAATGAGATAGCCCGGGTCGTGAAGCTGCAGGAAGATCTCGGTTTGGATGTGCTGGTACACGGGGAAGCTGAACGCAACGACATGGTGCAGTTCTTCGCCGAAAACCTAGAAGGTTTCGCCACCACGGAACACGGCTGGGTGCAGTCTTACGGTTCGCGCTGTACTCGACCCTCGATTCTGTGGGGGGACGTCACGCGTTCCCACCCCATGACAGTCGAGTGGTCGACTTATGCCCAATCCCTCACCGCAAAGCCGATGAAGGGGATGCTGACCGGCCCCGTCACCATCATGGCGTGGTCTTTTGTTCGCGACGACGAGTCTCGTGCGGAGGTTGCGGATCAGCTGGGGTTGGCACTGCGCGCTGAAATCGCCGACCTCAATGCGGCTGGCATCAAAATCGTGCAGGTGGATGAACCGGCCATCCGCGAGCTGTTGCCGCTGCGCGCAGCCGGGCGGGAGAAATATTTGCAATGGTCAGTGGGGGCTTTCCGTTTGGCCACCGGCGGGGCACCGAAAGAGCTGCAAATCCACACTCACCTGTGCTATTCCGAGTTCAACGTGGTAGTGGACGCGATTGATCACCTGGATGCGGATGTCACCTCGATTGAGGCCAGCCGCTCCAAGATGGATATTTTGCCGGCAGTGCACGAGCACGGTTTCGAGCGCGGGCTGGGGCCGGGGATTTGGGATATTCACTCGCCGCGGGTGCCGAAACTCGATGAGGAAGTGGGTCTGCTGGAAAAGGCTGTCGCCGCTTTGGATCCCCACCAAGTTTGGGTCAACCCGGACTGCGGGTTGAAAACCCGCGCCTACCCCGAAACGGTGGCCACCTTAGAGAACCTGGTCGGAGCCGCGAAGGCGGTGCGCACGAAACTCGAAGCCTGAACCTGAAAACCGTCGAGCCTAAGGATAGCGATGCCCGAAACGAGTGAGTTGATACCGGTCAGTGGAGCTTGGAAACCCACTGACCCCAAAGGAAACCGCCAGTTTGCGGCACTGGGAATGCTGAAGCTGGAGGGCGGGTCAGCCCTGCCAGGCGCTCGGCTCGCCTTTGAAACTTTCGGCACTTTGAATGCGGACAAGTCCAACGCTATCCTCATCAATCACGCTCTCACCGGAGATTCTCATGTGTACGGTGAAGACGGGCCGGGCCACGTCACACCAGGATGGTGGAACGAGGTCGTCGGGCCCGGTGCCGCGGTGGATACGAATCGGTGGTTTGTGGTTTGTCCCAACGTTTTAGGTGGTTGTCAAGGTTCGACCGGCCCCGCCAGCTTGGCCCCGAACGGGCGCGCCTGGGGGTCACGTTTTCCCCTGCTGACGACCCGCGATCAGGTGGCGGCGGAAAAAATCCTCATGGATCAGCTCGGTATTCCTCGCTGGTTTGCGGTCATCGGCTGTTCGCACGGGGGACACCGGGCACTGGAGTGGGCGGTGACTTATCCCGAACAGGTGGAGCGGCTGGTGGCGGTGGCTACCGGCTGCGCCACCACCGCTGAACAGGCTGCTTGGTGCCATGTGCAGATGCACGTGCTGGAACTGGACACGAATTTTCGCAACGGCGACTATTACGATAATCCCCCCGGTCAGGGGCCATTCCGTGGGTTAGCTTTGGCGCGGGAAGTGGCACACACTACGTACCGTTCACCCAAGGAACTGCAGGAGCGGTTCGGGCGCGATCCGGGCTACCGTGAAGATCCGCTCTCGGGAGGCCGTTTGGCTGTGCAGTCTTACCTGGACTATCACGGGGTGAAGTTGGCGAAACGCTTTGATGCCGGGTCCTACCTGGCGCTGACTCGCTCAATGCTGACTCACGACGTGGGGCGAGGCCGGGGCGGTTTAGAAGTCGCGCTCTCTCGGGTGCAGGCTCGCGTCCTGGCCTTGGGAGTAGACTCTGACCGGCTGTTTTACCCTTCCCAAACGCAGCAGCTGGCGCGTCTGACTCGTCGCAGCGAGGCGGTCATCATTCATTCCGATTCCGGTCATGATGGTTTCTTGATTGAAAACGAACCTGTCGGCCAGGCCATCGGTGAGTTCCTCGCCGCTTAGGTCACTCCTCTGGCTAATGATGGGCTGACTCAGCGCCCTGTCAGCTAACGCTTCGGCCACAATGTGTTAGCGCCACAGCCTTGGGAAATCAGCCATTGTCCCGCCGCGCCACACCGGTCGCGTTAGAATTTGAGAATGCGATACCTGCCTGACGTACTGGGACCCGGATTTGGCGCCGCTAAACTCCAGTTAGAACCTGATCAGATTTCCCCGCGCTCTGCTACCTTGGTGCGCTACACTCCCGCAGAGGATCCAAAATCACAGTTGCCCGACCGCGTAGTTCCGGTTAACGTGAAACCAGGTGGGGGTCTCAATCAAGGCAGTTTCCGGATCCTCCCGCCCTCAGCTAGCCCGCAGCAGCGTGCCGGGAGCTACCACAATCATTTTGACGCGGCGGCACAGTGGGACGATTCACCCGCTCGAAACCTGGATTACCTGCAGGATTACCTAACTTCCGAGCTGCGGGGTCGCGAAATTGAAGTTGTTGATGAGCTTGATGCACCCTCAGCTCCGCAATTTATTGCCGTCTATGTCCACGGCTGGAATGACTATTTTTATCAAGCCCACCTAGCCCGCATGATGGCCCATCTAGGTGCCGCGTTTTACGCGATTGACCTGCACCGTTACGGTCGCAATATGCCGCGTCAGTCGGGCATTATTCCCTTCAACTGTTACGAGGACGATTACACCACCTACGACCGGGAGTTGGATTGGGCCATCGCCACCGCCCGTCAGGAGCATCCTGATTTGCCTGTAGTCGTGATGGGCCATTCCAACGGGGGTGCGGTAGTTTCCGGGTGGGCATCCCGGCACCACAATGCCTATGACGGCCTCATATTTATCTCTCCCTGGGTAGTGCAAGACGTATCGGGAATTCCCGGTGGGAATACGGTGCGCAACATCATTGCGAAGTATCTGCGGGGACTGCACGTACCGATGCTCGGCCCCGGGTCTACGGTTTACCAAGATTCTCTGATGGGATATGCCACTATCGGTTCTCCCCTGCCTCGTCGCTTGGTTCCATTTAGAAACGATCCGTCGGTGCACGGTTGGGTGACGAACCCGCAATGGCGCATTAACAACGGTGCACCCATTCTATTTGGATGGCTCTCTGCCATCCTCAGCACCCAGCAGTGGTTGGTGGATCATGCTAGTTTTTCCAACCAGCCGGTGCTGTGCCTGACCGCAGCGCATGACCCGGACGATTTTTATCATCCTGAGATTGCCCGGGTTGACCAGCTAATGGCTCAGAGACGGAAATCTGCCGGAATGTCAGCTCTGCATCAGAACCTGTTAAAACACCGCCTATATTGGTCAACCATGTCAAAGGCTATTCTGGGCAAAGGCAATGCTTCTGAGCAGGAAACCCTCTATAAAACTGCACTTGTAGACTGGAGTGAGGCGGCTCGCCACACCGACACGGTATTGAATGGCAATCTCATCGAAGAACGGATTAATACCCTCTACGGTCAGGTGGGCGGCGGATTAACGCTGCGTCAAATGTCCGGTTTGCATGACCTGACCCTGTCCCAGCCTTTGGAACGCGCCGAGTTTTTCGCGGAAGTCGCAGCCTGGATAGCTCGCTCCGGCATCCTCAGCAAATAAGCAAATCTGCACCCAGATGCTTACTACCTGGATAGATATCCTTATTTAAATCAGACTTAAGGGACAGCCGACACAGCGGAGGCGCTGCTGGTTGCTCACAGCGGTCAGGTCCCCCGGTGCGCAAGCCCCCTGAGCACAAGACACGTTTAGCGAGTTATTTCGGTCTGCCAACAGTCCAGTGCGGCGCAGATGCTCCAAGAGCAACTGTCCGTGTTCTCTACTCAGCCCACTGCGTCCCACCGCAGCTAGGAACGTGGAACCTTGACACAGGGAGTCGATAAAAATTGCGGCACGAGATTCACTGGGTGCGCTCCGTGGTGCTCCGCCCGCAGCGGGCGTTGGGGATTTAGGGCCATCGGCGCTGTTCATAAGCTTACCTCAGACAAAAATGCGGCCAACTTGGAACACTGCTACCGCGAGCAGCCAGGCGATGACCAGTTGTCCTCCTACCGCCGCAAGGACGCGTCGCGCCCCGAGCTGACGCCACTGTTCGGCGACAGTAGCCAGGCAGGGGGTATAGGTCAAAACAAAAATCAGGAATGCCAGAGCGGCCACGGGGGCCGCCGCTGCGGAGCCCGCGGAATCGATGAACGTTTCGCGGGTCAGTTCACGCATCGTCGGAGTGGGATTCCCCTCGTCTTGAGCGGCGGCTACGTCTTGGTCGGAAATATCCGCATCGGTGTAGGTGGCCGCTAGTGCGCCCAGCATAGTTTCTTTCGCGACGAATCCGGTTATCAGCGATCCCGTTAGGTGCCAGTCACCGAAACCGGCGGGAGCAAAAACTGGGGCTATTGTCGAAGCCGCCACTCCGTAGGCAGATTCGTTGGCCGGCAGGGAATCCCCGAAGCGGCCCTCGCCAGTAACGGGCGTAACCATTAGGAACCAAATCACGATGGTCATCACTACGATGACCTTGCCTGCGCCCTTGATGAAAGCCCAGGTGCGCTGCAGAGCCGAACGAGCCAAGATGATGCCTCGGGGAGTCTGGTAGGCGGGGAGAACCAGCATCAGCGGCGCGCCGGTAGAGTCGCGCATGAACAGCGGACGCAGCAGCAGCCCTCCCAAGACCACCATGACTATAGAAAGGAAGTACATCAACCACACCACTTCGGTGGCATGAGTACCAAAGAACACCTGCGCGATAAACATATAGACAATCATGCGTGCCGAACAGGTTATGTAGGGGGTGAGGATGACCGCCATCATGCGTTGACGGGAATCCGGAACGGTACGCAGCGCCGCCAAAGTGGGAAGGTTACAGCCAAAGCCCACGATGAAGGGCATAATGACGCGTCCGTCTAAGCCAATGGCACGCATCATGCGGTCGCCCAGGAAAGCGACACGAGCCATATAGCCGGAATCCTCCATGACGGCTATGGCAGCGAACATGACCAGCATCAGCGGGGCGAAAGATAGTACGACCCCCACGCCGGTGAGCAAGCCGTTTACCAATAAACCCTGCAGAACCGGGTTATCCCAGCCCATCCACGTCAACCAAGTCAACACCCCATCGGCTAGAGACGGGGCATGAAACACTGTAATATCCTGGCCGGGAACTCCGATGGAGGTAAATGGCAGCTTTAGCAATCTGGCAGGAATTGTGAAGTCCCAACCGCCGACAGCATCGAAAATCCCCTCCAGGGGGTCTTGGAAAATCGCGGCGAACGTATTAGCCAGCCAGAACACCACGTACATAGCCAACATGAAAAGTAGTGTTCCAGATAAAGGATTGAGCAGCACTCGATCGACTTTGTCCGAACGCGTCGCCCGCGGAACTTCGATACGTTCTTGACGCAGACCGGATTCGATATTTTCAATCCAATCAAACAGCAAAGCCGCCCGCTGGGTTTCTTCTATCGGTTTGGTGATTAGCTCTGGAAGAGGGCGACCCGAAGGTTGACACGGTTGACAATTTGTCCCGCCGCAGGGGTTGGAGAGATTGGCAACCGATAAACCACTTTCCGCATTGGCCTCAACCGACTCGGAAGTCTGGGACAGCGAGGCTTTCGCCGCCACGACTGCCGCCGGGTTATAGCCGGGAGCATGTTTATCCCAGGGCAAACCGCTGAGGTAAGTCGGATTCCGTAACGCCAACGCAATCAGCTGCGTCGCGTCACGCAGGCCTTCGCCGGTACGCGGGTTCACCGTCGCCACGGGGACTCCCAGCAGACAGGAAAGATTATCCGCATCAATAGCCTCGTCGCTTTGAGTGGCGACGTCCTGCATGGTCAGGATGACCGCAACCGGCAGACCGGTCTGGGCTACCTGAGCCAACAGGTACAAGGAGCGCGACAACGCGCTGGCATCTAAGAGGGTTACGACCAGGTCGATTCCTCCGTCGTCGCGTCCGATGTCGGTTATCGAACCGGGCTGTCCCGCCAGCGTTTGTACCACCACAGACTCGTCAGGAGAGTTGGGCACCAGCGAGTATGTTCCGGGAGTGTCGATAAACCGCACGCCCAACGACTTATTGAAACCGGTAAAGACTTCCACCGTGGTTCCGGGCGCATTTACGACCGTTTGATGCATTCCGGTCAGGGCGTTAAACAGCGAAGATTTCCCCACGTTGGGGTTTCCTACCAAGACCACGTTAGTGGTATCGCGCTTGGGCAGGTAGACACGATGTGCGTGCGTGGCGGCTGTTGCGGTTGAGCCATCAGCAGATTTGGGCGGCAGCGGATTACATTTGGGGCAGCTCATCGGATGTTTACTCTCCGTTTTCCGCCGCGGGGATATCTTTCGGGGAGCCCTCACAGTTTGCGGTGATACCGCAGACCGCCAAACGTGGCTCGAACTGCGGCGAAAGGTCGTGGAGAGCCAACGCGGCCTCGAGGGCGGCCTTTTCCTGGTCCAAACCGAGCTTCTGCGCAAACTGGATACAGGGCCGCACCAAGGCGGACCGGGCAAAACCGCGGTCTACCGCCAACCGAGTTCCGCGTACGAACAAAACACGACCCCCGAAAGCACCCTTTTGCGTGACCGTGAAACGCGTCCCCGGACGCAGACCCAGCTCGTGAATCCGCCCACAGAATCTGGTATCGCACCCCAAATCCACCATAATCATGGGAACCCCAACAGGACATTCACACAATTTCACGAAACTAAGCCTAACCTAGCTAAAATCTTTTTTCAACAATTGTCTTGCGTTATTAAAACCCATCCTCACTAAAACCGCTGGTACCGGGCCCTTGACGGAACCCGGCACCAAAAATGCGGTTTATTTAAAAGGGATGCTACGGACTACTCGACGCCCTGTGTAGCGGACTCGTCCCACTTCAGATGCTCCGCGGCAGCACGACCCGCCTCGAGACGCGCCACCGGTACCCGGAACGGCGAACAGGACACGTAATCCAGTCCGACCTGGTGGAAGAAGTGAATCGAAATCGGATCGCCGCCGTGCTCACCACAGATACCCATCGGCAGATTCGGCTTGGTGGAACGTCCGCGCTTCACGCCTTCGGCGACAACGCGGCCCACCCCGTGGGTATCGATGGATTCGAACGGGGAGACCCCGAAGATTCCGGCTTCCACGTACTGCGGGAAGAACACGCCTTCCACGTCGTCACGGCTGAATCCCCAAGTGGTTTGGGTCAGGTCGTTGGTACCAAAGCTAAAGAACTCGGCTTCCTTGGCGATGGTGTCAGCGGTCATGGCGGCGCGCGGCAGCTCAATCATGCAACCCACCGGAACATCAAAGGTAACGCCGTATTCGCCCTGAACCTGGGCAATGATTTCTTCGGCTTCATCGCGCACCAGCTGGAGCTCACGAATGGAACCAATCAGCGGAACCATAATCTCAGGATGCGGATTCAAGCCGTCTTTCTTTAGCTCACAAGCCGCCGAAACCAGCGCCTTCATCTGCATCTTAAACAAGCCCGGCAGGTAAATACCCAAGCGGACGCCGCGCAGACCCAGCATCGGGTTTTCCTCATGCATCCGGCGCACGGCCTCCAACATATGTTGGTCTTCCTCCGAGAGCGCCCCGCCCTGAGCTTTCGCCACCGCGTTCTTAATTTCCAGAGTCGTCAAGTCCGGCAGGAACTCGTGCAGCGGCGGGTCAATGAGACGAACGGTCATATGCTTGCCGTCCATAATCTTAAGCATTTCCTTAAAGTCGCCCTTTTGGAGCGGCTCCAAGGCGTCCAGGGCACGTTGACGTTCCTCGGACCCTTCTGGGGAGAGAATGAGTTTCTCTACCAGGGGACGACGATCGCCGAGGAACATATGTTCGGTACGGCACAAGCCGATGCCTTCCGCACCAAAGTCCAAAGCCCGCTGGGTGTCCGCCGGGGTGTCGGCGTTAGTGCGCACCACCAGGCGGCGAACTTCATCAGCGTGGGTCATCAAGCGGTCGACTGCCTTAATCAAGTCTTTCTCATCTTCGGTGGCCGAAGCATCCAAACCGGCCTGCAGACCGTGAGAAAGGTAAGTGGTGACAGGCGAATCCTGCACCGGAACAGCACCGAGGAACACCTCGCCGGTACCGCCGTCAATGGAGATTTCATCCCCCTCGTGCAGGACAGTGTCCCCTACGGTAGCAGTCTTGGCGGCTTGGTCAACCACGATGGTTTCCGCCCCGACCACACAGGTCTTGCCCATACCGCGAGCCACCACAGCGGCGTGGGAAGTCTTGCCGCCGCGGCTGGTCAAAACGCCCGCAGCCGCAACCATGCCCCGCAGGTCGTCGGGGTTCGTCTCGCGACGCACCAGGATACACGGCACTCCCGCATCAGCGGAGGCCTCGGCAGCATCGTTATCAAACACAATCTTGCCCACTGCGGCGCCGGGAGACGCCGCCATGCCCTTGGTGAACACCTCCGGCTTACCGGACATGTCAAACATCGGGAACATCAAGTTTTGCAGCTGTTCACCGGTGACCCTCAGCAGGGCTTCATCGGTGGTAATCAAGCCTTCGTCAACCAGCTGCGTGGCGATTCGGAAAGCCGCGGCCGGGGTACGTTTGCCCACACGCACCTGCAGCATCCACAACTTGCCGCGTTCGATGGTGAACTCGATATCGCACATATCTTCGTAGTGGGTTTCGAGCTTCCGCATGATACCCAACAGTTCGTCATAGGACTTTTTGTCGTGTCCCTCCAGGTCTTTCAGGGTTTCGGTGTTTCGAATACCGGCCACCACGTCTTCGCCTTGAGCGTTCATGAGGATGTCGCCATACACCCCTGGACGGCCCGAGGAGGGGTCACGGGTGAAGCACACCCCGGTGCCGGAGTCCTCGCCCATGTTGCCGAACACCATGGTCACAATGTTGACTGCGGTGCCCAAGTCGTGGGGGATCCGCTCGCGGCGACGGTAGATACGGGCCCGTTCAGAGTTCCAGGAACGGAACACGGCTTCAATCGCCATGTCCATCTGCGTGCGCGGATCCTGCGGGAACGGCTTGCCGGTTTGCTCCTCAACGATTTCTTTGAACTGCGCGGTGAGTTCTTTCAGGTCACTGGCATTCAAGTCGGTGTCTGCCTTAGCTCCGCGGTTCTTTTTCATGTTTTCCAGCGCGTCAGAGAACAGGTCTCCATCAATGTCCTGTACGGTCTTGCCGAACATTTGAATCAAGCGACGGTAAGAGTCCCAAGCGAAACGGTCGCTACCGGCAATCTTTGCCAAGCCTTCCACGGATTTGTCGTTCAGACCGACGTTCAAAACGGTTTCCATCATGCCGGGCATAGAGAACTTTGCGCCGGAACGCACCGATACCAACAGCGGATACTCCGGCGCCCCCAACTCACGGCCAACGGTTTCTTCCACCTCACGCAAAGCCTTGGTGACCTGCACGGTAGTTTCCTCCGGGACTTTGCCTTCCTTCAGGTAAGCCCGGCAGGCATCGGTAGTAATCGTAAATCCCGGGGGTACCGGCAACCCGAGGTTGCTCATCTCCGCCAGGTTTGCACCCTTGCCACCCAACAGGTCCTTTTGATCCTTGTTGCCTTCTGCAAAACGGTAAACGAATTTGGGCATGTGTTAAGCCTCCAACTTTTTCGAAACAATCTGCGCACTACGCGCCAAAACTATCCTAGCAATATTTCCTTCCTCACTCACACCGCCCTATTTGCGTCCCCTCACAGGTCTAGCCGCGTTCCAAGCCCGGGTACGATTACGTCCTCACCGGTTGAATCATCCCCCTAGCCGTGCTGTGAAACGGGGATGCGGGAAAACACAGCAGGTTCCCCTCCCGAAAACGGTAGAGGAACCTGCTGAATGAAAGGAACAGATATAAAAGGTTTTGTATGAGGCCTATTCCGCCACTGCCGAGACGGTCCAGACCCGCCCTTGGGCGTCGGTCAACAGATAGACCGGCATGTCCAGGATGGAACCGTCCTTTTGCTTGACTGGCTGGCTAATCAGCCGGGCACTGACCAAGTCGATGCGACCGTCAATCGTAGCTGGCAGCCCCTGCTGGTTGCGCACATCCAAAGGACCATACTTCGGGTCATTGAGGCGCTGAACAGCCTGAGCCTCAGAGATGACCTTGTACTCGCCAATCTTTGTTTCTTTACCCAGATTGGCGCGAATCGAAGCCACCCCGGATTCTGAAACGACAGCCTTCCAGTTTTGTGCCTGCGACTGACCGGGCATCTTAACCGGGACGCTCACCGTGGTCAGACCGTCTTTCTGAGTGGTTCCCGCCGCACTGCTCATCACGGTGGCTCCCAAGGAAGCCGCTACTTTCTCAACTTGGGCGATAGCTTTCTCAGAAGAGGGGGCGTTTCCTGCCACTTTCATTACACAAGGAGTCGGGCCGGGCGAGGGATTCTTGGTCGCCTGCGGATCGACAGATTCTGCCGGCGAAGATCCGGAAGAATCCGTGGTTTGGGTCACTATCACCAGCACTTGCAGCTGACCAATCTCTACCACTGCGCCAGGCAAGTTGGTGGTGTCAGCGGTGTCGACGTTGCGTGTAGCTCCTTTTGTATTGGAAGGGCTCGGTTCTGGACTGTCCGGGCGCACCGCCGGGGGAACAGTCTCGGTCGGGGTCTCCGTTGGAGTTGGGGTCCACTTCGGAGTCGGCGTAGAGGTCGGCTCAGTCGGGTCACTAGGTTCCGACGGCGTGGTACTGGGAGTGGTCGGGGTATTCGGAGCCGGAGTTTTGCCGGAGTCGGGAGTAGAGTTCCCGGTCGGATTCTGGGTCGCGTCGGGATTGGGCAACTCCACCGTGCCATCTCCGGGTTTCACCGGTACACATTCCATCCGCACCGCGGAGGGGTTATCAAAACTCAAAGAGGTCAGCTGCCCCACAGTGACCGTCAAAGTCGCCCCTTTAGTGTCAGTGACGGTAAAGCCGGAGCTGTTCCTTTTAACGGAACCTCGCATACTCAATGAATTCGCGACCTTCTGAACTTGATCAGCGGAAACGCTGGCTCCCTTACCCACCCGTGAAATCGGGGCTTTGGTGGGAACAGTGGAAAAATTGCCCGCCGCTACAAACTCAACATCGCCGACCTTTTCCAAGCGCTGACTAGCTCCGGGCACCATAATCTCAGAACCCGCGGCGGTAATAATCGGCCCATCCGTAATCACGACACCGTCGTCCTGATTGGGCACTTCACCCGGTTCGCCGGGGGAAAGCACGCTCCACCCAGTGAAACCAACCACCGTCGCAGCCGCGGCCGCGCTCAAACCAACCAGCCAGTTGCGCCGCACTGCCAGCGTGTGACGACGCATCGCCAAAGACACGACTTCCGCCACCGGGGCTTGGGTATCCGCGGTTTCCACCGCAACCACGTGTGCAGGCGGTTGGACTGCAAACGTCAACCCTTCGGATTCCATCTGAGCAGCGACCTTAGCGCGCAAAGAATCCAAATCTACGGGCAGATTTTGGGCAGGGTCGAGTGAGCGCAGAGCTTCCAGCCCGCTCATCTCGTTTTTGTGGTTTTCCACTTCCCTGTCCTTCTTTTTGAGCGATAATCGTTGTGATCACCGCGCTTCGTCGTTCTTATTTATTAAAACTTGGCTGGTCGAAACCGTCCTCAGGCCCGGCGCAGTTTCGACCTTGCAACCTATACATGTAACCGGCCTGGCGTTTCTTACACTTTCCTAAGAAGTATTTTTTTCAATCGCTTCCTCCAGCCGTTTCCGTGCTCGCGATAACGCCGCATCCGCTGCCGAACGACTCACTCCCAAGTACTGTGCCAAAGCATTGCCGCTCAAACCTTCCCAAGCAACCGCCAAGATAATCTCGCGATCGCGCTCACTGAGGCTCAGCAGAGCCGCTCGCATCCCATGGTCCTCCACGACGAGTTGAGCCGGATCGGAAAAATCGGTGGAGTCCAGGTTTTCCTGGTTATCTCCCATGGGCAGGGATTTCTTTTTGCGATACCAATTAGCCAAAGTCAGGCCCGCGGTTTTGTACAGCCAGGGCAGTTCAGCGCCATCGGGAACCTCGGTTTTTTTCTTCCACATCACGGTGAAAACTTCCGCGGCTAAGTCCTCGGCATCACTATAGGCCCCGCGTCGATAAAGGAACCGCACTATAGCCGTGCTGTGTTCAGCAAATACCCGCTCAAACCACTGTTCATCGTGGATAGCGGTGGACATAGGTTCGGCCTCTCCCTTGACGCTGTGCAACGAAATAGTTAACTCATACGAATATACCCCGTAACGCGCTCAACCATGAACCCATCACTGATTCGAATCTAAAAGAACCAGACCCGAAGTTGGGGTTAAACGCCTCGCGGGCCCGCCGAGGCGGACCCGCGAGTTGGTTTCGAAAGAGTCTAGGAAGCAGGTTCCTTTTCCGGGGATTCTTCCGCTTCCTTGGCAGCCAGTTCAGCTTCCCGAATCGTTGCCGCGGTCACGTCTTCGAGCTTGCGGCGCTGTTGCGCCCGCCCTTCAGGCAGACCGTCCTCGCCGGTAAACTTAAACTCGGCATCGTCAGTGAACTCCCAATCCGTCCCGTTGACCTTGTCCGCAGATTCGTGCTTGATGAACTTCGGCTCGACGTCAACCGTGACGGTCTGACCTTCGCGCAGTTCAGAGAACAAAATCTTTTCAGACAGGACATCTTCGATTTCGCGCTGTACCGCCCGACGCAACGGACGAGCCCCCAACGTCTTGTCGAAGCCCTTGTGCGCCAGCAGAGCTCGCGCTGCGGGAGTCAGCTGTAAAGCCATGCCCTGATCCAGCATCCGGTCGTCGAGCTTGGCGACCATCAAATCAACAATCTGGAGGATTTCGCCCTTCTCAAGCTGCGGGAACACTACGATTTCATCCACACGGTTGAGGAACTCGGGCCGGAAGTGCTGTTTCAGCTCTTCCTGAACCTTGCCCTTCATCCGCTGATAGTCCGTGGACAGCTCGCCGCTGGCCTGGAAACCGGTCAGCACACCCTTATTGATTTCACGAGTGCCGAGGTTTGTGGTCATAATGATGATGGTGTTCTTAAAGTCGACCAGGCGACCTTGCGAATCGGTGAGGTGACCCTCTTCCAACACCTGCAGCAAGCTGTTAAAGATGTCCGGGTGAGCCTTTTCCACTTCGTCGAACAGCACTACGCTGAAGGGCTTGCGGCGCACCTTTTCGGTGAGCTGACCGCCCTCGTCGTAGCCGACGTAGCCCGGAGGCGAACCGAACAACCGAGAGGCCGTATGCTTCTCCGAGAACTCTGACATATCCAGCTGGACCAGGGCGTTCTCGTCTCCAAAGAGGAACTCCGCCAGTGCCTTGGCGAGCTCGGTTTTGCCCACCCCGGTCGGGCCGGCGAACACAAACGAGCCGCCGGGACGCTTCGGGTCTTTCAAACCAGCACGAGTGCGGCGAATGGACTGAGACACCGCTTTGACCGCTTCGTCCTGGCCAATGATGCGCTTGTGCAGTTCGTCTTCCATCCGCAGCAGCTTCGAGGATTCTGCCTGAGTGAGCTTGAACACCGGAATGCCGGTGGCCATCGCCAAAACCTCGGCGATTTGTTCCTCGTCAACTACCGACTCGGAGGTGTCTTCGCCTTGGCGCCACTGGGATTCCTTCGCCGCGCGTTCTTCGGTCAGATTCTTTTCTTCGTCACGCAGCTGCGCAGCCTTTTCGAAGTCCTGGGCGTCAATGGCGGCCTCTTTCGCTTGGCGCGCCTTGGCGATTTTTTCGTCAACTTCCTTCAGCTCCGGGGGCGCCGTCATCCGCTTGATACGTAAACGCGCCCCAGCCTCGTCAACCAGGTCAATCGCCTTATCCGGCAAGAATCTGTCTGACACGTAGCGGTCAGCGAGCTGCGCCGCGGAAGCGAGGGCCGCGTCAGTAATCATGACCCGGTGATGGGACTCATAGCGGTCCCGCAGCCCCTTGAGAATGGCAACGGTCTCTTCCACACTGGGTTCTTCGACCTTTACTGGCTGGAAACGGCGTTCCAGAGCGGAATCTTTCTCAATGTACTTGCGGTATTCGTCAATGGTGGTGGCGCCGATAGTCTGCAACTCACCGCGCGCCAGCATCGGTTTCAAAATCGAGGCAGCGTCGATCGCGCCTTCCGCCGCACCCGCGCCAACCAGGGTATGAATCTCATCGATGAACAAGATGATGTCCCCGCGAGTGCGGATTTCCTTCAGCACCTTCTTGAGACGCTCTTCGAAGTCGCCGCGGTAGCGCGAACCCGCCACCAACGAACCCATATCCAGGGAATAAATCTGTTTATCTTTCAAGGTTTCCGGTACGTCGCCGCGGACAATGCCCTGGGCCAGGCCTTCCACCACGGCGGTTTTGCCCACGCCGGGTTCGCCGACCAAGACCGGATTGTTCTTGGTGCGCCGGGACAGGATTTGCATGACACGTTCCATTTCCTTGGTGCGCCCGATGACCGGGTCAAGTTTGGACTCGCGTGCTGCCTGGGTGAGGTTGCGTCCGAACTGGTCCAAAATCGCCGAGTTACCCCCAGCGTTGGGGTTATCCGCCCGTCCGCCACCGACGCCCACAGTATCGCGACCGCTCTGTTGAGTCTGGCCGCCTTGGTAACCGGAGAGCAGTTCGATTACAGTCTGGCGCACATTGTTCAGGTCAGCACCGAGTTTGATGAGGACTTGGGCGGCGACCCCGTCGCCTTCCCGCAGCAGCCCCAGCAGGATATGTTCGGTACCGATGTAGTTGTGTCCCAGCTGCAGAGCCTCGCGCATAGAAAACTCCAGCACCTTGCGGGCGCGCGGAGTAAAGGGGATATGGCCGGTGGTGGGCTGCTCGCCCTCACCGATAATCTCAATGACCTGAGCGCGCACGGCCTCCAGCGAGATACCCATCGTTTCCAAAGCCCGCGCCGCGATACCGTCACCCTCGTGGATTAGACCCAGCAGCAGGTGCTCGGTACCGATGTAGTTTTGGTTCAGTCGGCGGGCCTCGTCTTGGGCTAACACCACCACCCGGCGGGCTCGGTCGGTAAATCTTTCAAACATACGCACTCCCTTTTATACTCGCTACCAATTTATGCCCCCGCGCCGCGAAAACGCGACCGTGTTCACTACCGGCTAATTCACACTTCCAACAGAATCGTGAAAGGCCCGTCATTGGTGAAACTGACTTTCATGTCCGCTCCGAAAATTCCCTGTTCTACCCGCATACCCTGGTCCTGTAGTGCCGCCCCCACCGCGTCAACCAGCGGTTGGGCCACCTCTCCCGGTGCCGCCGCCACCCACGAGGGTCGATTGCCCTTGTGAGCGTCTCCGTAGAGCGTGAACTGGCTGATTAGCAGCACCGGCAGACCCAGCTGGATCGCGGACACTTCCGCGCCACGCGCTTGGGAAAGTTTCTCAGACCCACCAGCCGGATCGTAAGCACCGGGAGCGTCAAAAATGCGCAGATTCGCAATCTTGCGCGCCATTTTTTCGACCTGTGCCGTGCCATCGGTATGCGTGACCCCCAACAGCACCACCAGCCCGGGACCCGTAAATTCGCCGGTAACATCCCCGTTAACCATGCACTTTGCGCCCGTGACACGCTGAATCACTGCCCGCATTGATTTTCCCTTTCCTGTTCTGTGCCGTTTTGTCCGGTCTGTCCCGAGTTCACCAGGGCGTGGGGGGGCGTTGGCCGGTTCCTCGCGAGTTCTTGCCCCGCCGGCGCCACGAAGCCACGGCGGGACGCACATCGGCCAGGTAAACGGCCGGAATGATTAGCGCCATCAGGACCCCGAACAAGCCGACGAAAGCGTTAGGCGTCAGCCCCAGGAAGGAAATCACCAGCGCCAGCAGGTTCAACAAAGCCCAAAAGTTGCGAGTTCGTTTGCCTTCCGCCGGAAAAGCTTGGGCTGGGGTGGTCAGGGCGTGTATCAAGGCATACAGGCTCATTCCCACCACGACCAGGACCAATCCCAGCACCAGCACCGTTTGCACCGAGTTTATGGTCGCGAAAATTGTCGACATTCTATTGTTTCCTCGCTTTCAATCCCAGTAAACCGCCCAGTTGGCTGTCGTCCAGGCGGCGCGGGTTTTCCCCGCTCGGATCCACGATGACGCTTTGGGCGGCGCGCATCCCCTCCACCAGCAACATTTCCGCGGGGTCAACCTGGCGTTTGACCAAGCCCAGACCGATTTGACCGTCCGTAGGGTGGTACGCCGCCGAGGTCAGCACCCCAACTTCGGAGCCGTCAGACTCCAATGTGAGGGGGGAACCTATGGGCGGCAGCTCCTCACGTGACCCATCTAAATCCAAGAATGTGAGTCGGCGCGGAGGACGACCCCGGTTGGTCAGTTTCGCCACGGTTTCTTGACCGGGATAGCAGCCTTTTTGCAAACTGACGGCGACGCGCAGCCAGTCCAACTCATGAGGGAGGGTCCCCGGCTTGCCCTCGCGGCCCAAACGGGGGCGCCACAGGGAAATTCTCACGGCTTCCCAAGCACCCCAGTCTGCTTCCACCAGCGCGCTCGCTGTTGCTTTTGCCTCTAGCGTCGGGAGGTCTAAACGTGAAACCACCGCCAGTTCGCGGTGCGAGGCGGCGGGGTCGTCTCCCGGATGTCTTACGCCCGCAGCGGTAAAGACAGTCGTGTTTCCCACCGGACCGGGCCACGGATCAACCCAAGTCACGCGACTGTGTTCGCTCCAGAACCGGGCTGCTCGAGAATCCTCGTCCCCGGTTTTCAGATAGCCCAAGACCGCAAAGTCCGCGCTCACATCGACAATCTCAACGCGGGAACGAAACCGCATCGAGCGGAAAAACTCAGTGGCGCCCCCCGGCTCTTCAGTCAAAATCCACACGGCACTACCATCATCGACGGCGAAAAAGCTCAACTCAATGTGTCCGGTGGGGTCGAGAATGAGGGCTTCACGCGGCGCCGCAGGCTCCCAGTTGGAAAAGTCCTGGGTGCTGACAGAGTTCAGCCAAGCCCAGCGATCCGACCCGGAAACTTTCAACACTCCCAAGGGAATCTTGGCGTAGCCACTGCCTTCGAGCAGTTCGAGGCCATGATTCCAGCCCGCATCTAAGGCCGCTCCCGGCCAGGTCCGTTCGATACTCGGGTACGTCACCTGCATTTTTACCCCCTATTCACCGCTTTGGACGCAAACGTGAGAAACATCCCTCAAGCAAGTGTAGGGCCCTCCCCTACTAAAAGCCGCGCCAGAATATAGAGCGGGACAGACGCAGCCAAAACCGGAATGAAAGCCTGACTCACCGCGGCCGAAACTGTTGACGGAGCCAGGTCACCGCTGAAAAGTACGGTCAGTGACGAGAACGCGATTCCATACACCACTCCCAACAGCAGCCCGGAAACCAGAGCCACGGTCAAGCTGGGGAGGTGTCCTCCCGCGAAGAGCACCATCTGATCCCGCGCGGTTCCTTCCATCACGAGGATGGCTGCCCCGGCTGCCAAACCGAAAATTACCGAGAACAGAATTCCCGCGAAAACTCTCCATTTCAGCTGCCAGTTGGCGCTCATCGCCATGCCGATACACCCTCCGATGAGGGTAACTGCCCCGGGCACCAACAGGAAATACCACAGCGCTTCCGACTCCAGCATGACCCAAGCCCCGGCGGTGGAGACGATAAGAATTCCGGCCGCGTTACCCGCTGCTGAGTTCAGCAAATCCTGCCGGGGGCGACGTACCATTTCCGCGATGAAAGCCCCAATGACTCCCAAGCCCACGACTTCAGCCACTATCGAGAAATCTTCAAAGATTCTCCCCGTCAGCAAAGCCAACACCCCGAAGATGGTCAACAGGATGAAAGATGCCCGCGGGGCAGGAAGATGCGCCAGGTGCGCCCAGCCAAAAGCGAAACACACTACCGCGATGGCCGCAGCTACGGTCAGGAAATCCGAAGGAAGCACAAAAATCAGGGACATCCCCAGAGCAGCCAGGGCGGTAATAATCTCGGGGTGGGCACAGATAACTCGCCCCATCAGGGACTCGGGAACTTTCGGTAGCTTTTCAATCTTTTCGGCCTGGTGTTCCTCCCGCCGCACGCGGCGCGTAATTTTTACCGTATCGGTCAGCGAAGGGTCCGGTATTTCCGCGTTGGGCTGGGAAGTCATGTTCCGATTCTCTCATAAGTTCGGCAGTTCTCAGGAACAGCCCATTTCACCGGTTCCGAGAGGGTTAAACTTTGAAGGCTCCGACGTGCGGAGCCTTCAACGACACCGAAACCGTAAAGCGCCTGTCGGCGCGAAGGCCGCTCGTAGCGGCAGTATATGGAGCCCGGGGCTTCTACGGACATCGATGTCTTATATTTAAGTTACCACACCAGCAAGACGTTGTCTCGAGATTTTACTTAATTTACTTTTTAACTCCCCTTTAACCTGACAAAGTTCCTGGCACCACCGTTTACGACCCTGACTTTACCCAGGAATTTACACCGTTTTTACAATGTTGGTTCCAAACGGATAGAGTAAACAGAGGTAACCAGGAAGGCCCCGCCGGGACTATCGAAACCGTCTATCCGGGTCGCCAGGTTTGCCGAATCCATCACAAAGAAGGGTGAAAAATGGGCCTGTTCCATCGCGCCAAAGACGAGGGATTTTTCGAGCAGCTCACCGAAATTGCCGGTAACCTGATTGAAGGTGCCTATATCTTGGCAAAGCTGATGGCGCTCCCGCCCGAACAGCGCGACGCCGAGCGCAACGACTTACACGCGGTAGAGAATTCCTCCGATGATTTGACCCACGCGTTCATGAACAAAATTAACCAGACTTTCGTCACCCCCCTGGATCGCGACGACCTCAGCGAACTGGCTTACCGGCTCGATGACTGCATGGATTTGATTGACGAAGCCGGGAACCTCATCGTGGTCTATCAGCTCCAGGAGCTCCCCGAATGCTTGCACAAACAGGCGGCTATCCTCCAAAAGTGCGCCGCGGTTACAGCCAAAGCCATGCCTCGGCTGAAAACTTTGGACGAGTTACGCGAATACTGGGTGGAAGTCAATCGCTTAGAGAATCAAGCCGACCAGATTTATATGCACTGTCTGTCTGACATTGTCAATAACAATCCTGACCCGATAGCAGTTATCAAACTGAAAGACATCACCGAAAGACTTGAGGATGCCTGCGATGCTTTCGAGCATCTGGCTGCTCTGGTCGAGGGTATTGCGATTAAGGAATCTTGAGGGTGCTCCCGCATGGACATTTCTCTGGTACTGGTTGTTTGTGTCGTTATCATCGCAGTTGTCTTTGATTTCACTAATGGTTTCCACGATGCTGCTAACGCCATTGCCACCGCTATTTCCACGCGGGCTTGGGCACCGCGCACCGCTTTAGCTATGGCTGCAGTCATGAACTTGGTGGGGTCACTGCTGGGAACTGAAGTGGCGAAAACCATCGGTTCTGGAATCATTGATATGTCAGGATACGCTACGGCGGTTTCCCACGCCGAAAGAGCCCACGGCCTGTTGATTATTCTTGGAGGCCTCATCGGGGCCATTTGCTGGAACGTTATTACCTGGTATTTCGGGCTGCCTTCCTCGTCCTCACACGCGCTGATTGGCGGCTTGGCGGGAGCGGGTTTGGCCGCGGGCGTCACGGTGAACTGGGCGACAATTACTTCTCACGTCCTGATTCCGATGGTGGTTTCCCCGCTCATCGGCTTCACTTTTGCTTACCTGCTGATGAGCCTGGTCATGGTGTCTATGAAGAACCTGGCTTACCGCCGGACCATGCGTAAATTCCGGGTTGGTCAAAAGTTTTCTTCCGCCGCACTAGCCTTGGGTCACGGTTTGCAGGATGCTCAAAAGACCATGGGGGTCATTTTCATTGCTCTGGTAGCTTCCGGTCACGTCGATTTGGACGACCCGATTCCTCTGTGGGTCAAGTTGGCGGCAGCTATGGCCATTGCGGCCGGCACCTTCGTAGGCGGGTTTCGCATCATGAAAACCTTGGGTTCGAGGGTGATTCATGTCGATCCGGCCAACGGTTTTGTTTCCGAAACGGTTGCCGCGGGGGTCCTGTACTTCACGGCTTTCATTTGGCACGCCCCGATTTCCACCACTCATACCGTAACCACCGCCATCATGGGAGTGGGCGCGACCCGCAGACTCTCCGCAGTGCGCTGGGGAACGGCCGGAAACATTGTGGTGGCTTGGGTTCTGACTCTTCCCGCCGCCGCCGCGGTAGCTGCCGCGGTCTACACCCTGTTGGAATTCTTGTTCCGGATTTAGACAGCGCCGCCCACCGACAACCGCACGAACCCGAAAAACCGGGCGGGCGGACTCGTGATTACCGAAAAATCACATTAATCCAGCGCGTACCCGACGGGGGGTTCAGCTTTCGCGCGCTCGGCGGCAATGAGTTTCGGGCTACCCTCAGCGTCTGAGATTACGTGAACGATCAAGGACTCCCCGGTTTCCAGAGGTATCAGGGTTTCTTCTAAGAAATCGTTTCCCAAAGCCCGAATCAGTGGAATCAGGACCGGGGCATGGGAACACAGGACGGTCGGACCTTCCGTGGGGGCTGCCTGGAGCTGTGCGCGCAACAGTTCCAACCCGCCATAAGGATTAGCGGCGAAGCCGTCTTCGCTCAACACATCGGGGTATTCACACCTAATCCCGCTGGCTTTCAAGTACGGGCGTATCGTTTGCTCGCAACGTTTCCACGGCGAACAGAACAGTCGGGAAATCCCGAAAGCGCTCAGGGTGGAGGCCAGCGCCACAGCCTGGCGCTTACCGCGTTTTTTCAAAGGACGCAGCGAATCATCGGTCTTCCACTTCAGACGATTCTTGGCTTTTCCGTGGCGCACCAACATAACGGGAGTCGAGTCTCCCCAACCCTGTCGCAGGCATTGCTCCGCTTGCGTCACCAGATTGCGGTCATATTCTTGGGTTAACAGTTCCTGCGCTTGGGCCTGGTTGACCCAACGAACCTCGTTTATCTCGTGTGGCGAGGCCGGTTCCACGTAGGGCCGAGCCAGTATCGCCGCACTGTGGCGCACCTGAGCCAACCAGTACGTGACTTGTTTATCGACACCCTCCACCGGGTAAGTCGTGAGGCCGAGCTGGGGCCCCAGGCATACTTGCACCCCGGTTTCTTCGGCAATTTCCCGCACTGCACAGGCCGGCAGCAGTTCGCCGGGTTCCAGTTTTCCCTTCGGCAGGGACCAGTCATCGTACTTTGGCCGGTGGACGACCAAAAATTCATAAGGGGCTTGGGTGGGTGCGCCCTCCAAGGCCGGACGCAGTTCCCCGCCTCGCCAAACCACCCCGCCGGCAGCCAGAACTTTACTCATTACCTTCCCTTTTCTGTGTACCCAACTCTGTAAACCTTACCAACCGAGCTTTTGCGCACCGTACCGAGGCGGCCGCGACCGGCTCGTTGCCTCACTCGAATGCCGTGGCACGCAGACCTCAATGCCGGGAGACGCCGCCGCGTCCCGACACTCGCGAGGAGGCACGGTTCATCAAAGTTTCCTGGATGTCCTCCAGACGCAGCCCGGCCTCATTCGTATTGACCCGCACCCACTGCTGGTCAGGCATCAACCGCCACGAAGCGGTAGTTTCTGCCATGCCGTGTTTGACCAGATCAACCAAATATTGAATCTGCTCCGGGTCCACGATTTTTACCAGCGCTTCAACGCGGCGATCCAAGTTACGGTGCATCAGGTCCGCGGAACCAATCCACACTTCTGGGTCTCCGTCATTCTTAAACGCATAGACCCGCGAGTGCTCCAAGAATCGTCCCAGGATAGAAACGACCCGAATGTTATCGCTCAGACCGGGGATGCCCGGCTTAATGGAACAAATGCCGCGGACCTGGACCATCACCGGAACCCCCGCTTGGGAAGCCCGATAGAGTGCATCCGTCAAACGCTCGTCCACAATCGAGTTGATTTTGAACAGGATTCCCGCTTTCTTGCCCGCTTTCTTGTTGGCAATTTCGCGGTTTATCCGCTCAATCAAGCCGTCACGAATAGAGCGAGGCGCGACCAGCAAACGGTGGAATGTCGAACGCGGCGCGTATCCGCTGAGCTGGTTGAACAGACGGGTCAGGTCCTGGGCGACCTCGCGATCATCGGTCAGCAGACCCAGGTCCTCGTAGCCGCGAGCGGTCTTGGGGTGGTAGTTACCGGTGCCCACGTGACAGTAGCGATGCATCCCGTCGGGTTCTTGACGTACCACCAGACACAGCTTGCAGTGCGTCTTGAGACCCACCAAGCCGTAAACCACGTGAACCCCGGCGCGTTCCATCTTGCGAGCCCAGCCGATGTTGGCTTCCTCATCGAAACGCGCCTTAATCTCGACGATGGCCACGACCTGTTTCCCGGCACGGGCCGCGTCAATCAGAGCCTGGACGATCGGGGAATCGCCCGAAGTTCGGTACAGGGTCTGTTTGATTGCCAAAACGTTCGGATCTTGAGCTGCCTGCACGATAAATTGCTGCACCGAGGTGGCGAAAGAATCATACGGAAGGTGTATCAGCACATCGTGGTCGCGAATGGAGCTGAAAATATCCGAGGTTTTCGATGATTCTTTCTCGGCCAGCCCGCTCGGCGTCACGGGAACATACGGAGGGTATTTGAGCTGGGGAATATCCAGGTCATGCAGGTCATTGAGACCGCGCAAGTCCAGCGGCGCAGGCAGCCGGAACACGTCGGAAGTCCCGATTTCAAGGTTTTCTTTTAAGAAATCCAGCAGGAGCGCCGGCATGGATTCCGCCACTTCCAGACGTACCGCCGGCCCGAAACGCCGCTTCGCGAGTTCGGATTCCATCGCGGTCAAAATATTTTCCGCGTCGTCCTCCTCGACTTCCAGATCTTCGTTACGGGTCACCCTGAACTCATGGGCTTCTTTGATTTCCATACCGGGGAACAAGTGGTCGAGGTGTGCGGAAATTATCTGTTCAATGGGGACAAAGTTGACCTTTTCCCCCGCCAAAATTACGTTCGAGGGGTCATTCTCGACCCCGTTTTCGGTCACCGCCACGAAACGCGGCAGGATAGGCGGCACCTTGATACGCGCAAAGTGTTCTTTGCCAGTGTTGGGGTTACGCACAATGATCGCCAGGTTCAGCGACAGTCCGGTGATGTAGGGGAAGGGGTGGGACGGGTCTACTGCCAGCGGCGACAGGATGGGAAACACCTGGTTGCGGAAGTACCGGTGCAGGATTTCGTGATGGGTTTCGTTCAGGCTATCCCAGTCGGTGATGACCAAACCGGCTTTATCCAGAGCCGGGCGAATCTCGTCTTGGAAATAACGGTAGACGTTGCCGGTCATCTCGTGTGAGCGACGGCTGATTTCGCCTTCCAGCTGACGCGGCGTCAACCCGGAAGCGGAAACCGTCGCAAACCCAGCGGCGATACGGCGCTTCAGACCCGCGACCCGCACCATATAGAACTCGTCCAAGTTGGAACAATAGATAGTCAGGAACCACGCCCGTTCCAACAGGTGCAGGCGCGGGTCTTGGGCCTGTTCAAAGACACGCTGGTTAAAGGCGAGCCAGGACAGTTCCCGGTCGGCGAAACGCCCTTTGGGTAGCTTCGGCAGTCCGTCCGGGGTCAGCCCGTCTTCTTTCTTTAGTGTCAGGGGCTTGTGGTCAGCTTTCTTTGAGGATTTGTTCTTTTTCACCTTCGAGCCCAAGCCATCCGCACGGGCAATCACTACCGGGTCCGGCAGATGCTCGGGCAGTTTTTCCTCCCGAGTCGTATCCGGTTCCGTGAAGTCCGCGTCATCGTATTCTTGGGAGCCACCGGGATCCAAATCTTTTTTCGGGAACATTTCCTCCGCGGTAGCACCCGCAAAGAGGGATTTCTTTTCTGCCCCGGGCAAGGGGGGAGGAGCCGGAACTCCTGTCTCATTGTTTTCCTGTGTATCTTGGTTTTCTTGGTTCTCAGACACCTTATGTCCCCTCAACTTTTTAGTTATTTTTGCTCACGTATTGCCTGGGTTTGCACAGTTGTCCGTCCCACCACTGGGTGCGGCGAGCGGCGCAGTCGTCAATCCAAGCGGCCTTCGCGATACATGGTCGCCGCATCTAGCAGCTCGTCGGCAGTAGCCAGCAATGCGTTGTCCCGCAGGGTCACCGCGTTGGCCAGCACGTCCTGAGGATTTTCCTTCATCCAAACCGACTCGCTGGCTGCCAACACCCGCAGCACAGCTTGAGACGTATCCAGAAAATCGGCGAAATTATCGTCGAAGCTTCCCCCTAAGATTTGTCCGAGCTGTTTTTTCCATTCGGGAAAATCCAAGGAATGAGCCCCTTCGATATCAAGATACTCAGAAAGTCGCGGCGAATTCAACCCCTGCTTAAAGCGCGTATTTACACCTTCCGGGTAACGTTTCACCCACTGGTCTATCAGCAGGAGCCGCCACAAAACACCCGGCAAAGTATTGACCGGGGAACGCGACCACAGCTCGGCCAGTTCGTCTACGCCGTTATCCTGCATATGTTTCAAGAGTCGTTCCTTGGTTTCCGGATCGGGGTCAGACCACTCCCCATTGGGGGATTTCACCAAAATCCGTGCCGAGGTGTGGGCTGATTCGCTGGACAGTGCCGGATCTTCCTCGCCTTCCAAGTATTCCAAGGTTTCTGGTTCGATGATGGCCGGGCGTCGCGGCTTCCTGGTTTCCATGGTTCCTCCCTGTTCGATTCACCTTAATTATCCTCGTTCACCCGGGATTTTGTGTGGACTTGGTAACACGGAAGGTATTTTCCCCACGAACAGTGCCTGACTGGTAATGACGGGACAAACAGGCATAGAGCTACAGAGCCCGCACCAGAAGCGCCTGTAAGGGCTAGGATTGCGTGACAATCCGTTGTGGGGTCTGATTTCAGGAGCGAACCAGCCGCTCAGCGTGGTGCCTCATGTCAATTTGAGCGCGAAAGTTAGGTTGTGCGTCATTTAGTT